>DATHTG010000368.1:0-4035 GCA_035463515.1 Candidatus Limnocylindrales bacterium | reverse complement strand
CCGATCCGGTCGGGCTGGCGTCACATGACGAGCTCGTGGAGGCGTACCGCCACGCGCTCGAGACGGACCCGGTCGCATCGTTCGGTGGGATCGTCGGTGTCAACCGCGAGCTGGATGGCGCCACGGCCCGGGAGATCGCCGCGAACTCGTATGAGGCCGTCGTCGCGCCGGGCTTCAGCCAGGCTGCCATCGGGATCCTCAAGCAGAAGGCGGGTCTTGAGCTGCTCGCCGTCCCGCCCGACCCGACCGACGGGATGCGCGACTACGGCATCGCCAACCTCGACTTCAAGCGCGTCGCGGGCGGCCTGCTCGTCGAGGACCTCGACGATCTCGGGCTCGATCGCGGGCAGCTCCAGGTCGTGACACGCCGTCGGCCGACGCTCGAGGAGCTGACCGACCTGCTCTTCGCGTGGCGGGCGGTCCGCCACGTCCGGTCCAACGCGATCGTGCTGGCACGCAATGCCGCGACCGTCGGCATCGGCGCGGGCCAGGCCTCGCGGCTGGTTTCCGTCGAGATCGCGTTGCGGCGCGCCGGCGACCGAGCCAAGACCGCCGTGATGGCATCTGACGCCTACTTCCCGTTCCCGGACGGGATCCAGGCTGCAGCGACCGCCGGGGTGACCGCGATCATCCAGCCTGGTGGGTCGGTCCGCGACGAGATGGCCATCGAGGTCGCGAACAGGCATCACCTCGCGATGGTCTTCACCGGCCGCCGTCACTTCCGCCATTGAGCGGGGTGGCTGAGGCGGACCCGGCAGTAGGAGTCCGATGGAACAACTCCTAGCGCTCGAGATGGTGCGCGTGACCGAGGCCGCGGCGATCGAGTCGGCGCGGTACATGGGCCGCGGCGCGCGTGACGAGGCCGATGCCGCTGCCACGACCGCGATGCGCGCCACGATGGATGAGATCGAGTTCGCCGGACGGATCGTGATCGGTGAGGGCGAGCGCGACGAGGCGCCGATGCTCTACATCGGCGAGCGCGTCGGCAAGACCGGCGACGAGCGCAAGGAGGTCCCGGCGATCGACATCGCGGTCGACCCGCTGGAAGGCACGAACCTCGTCGCCCACGGCCAGGCTGGCGCGATCACCGTCCTCTGCGCGAGCGAGGCCGGCGGCCTGACCAATGCCCCCGATACCTACATGGAGAAGCTGTGCGTGGGCCCGCCCGCCGCCGGTAAGGTCGACATCCGCGTGTCGCCGACCGAGAACATCGGTCGGATCGCCGATGCCCTCGGTCGAAAGGTGTCGGACATCACGGTGGTCATCCTCGAGCGCCCGCGCCACGAGGAGCTGATCGCCGAGGTCCGAACGGCCGGCGCGAGGATCAAGCTCATCGGCGACGGGGACCTGTCGGCCGCGATCTCCTGCGCCGTGTCGGGGACCGGCGTGCACGCGGTGATGGGCATCGGCGGCGCCCCCGAGGGCGTCATCACGGCCGGCGCGCTGCGCTGCCTCGGCGGCGAGATCCAGGCCCGGTTCCGCTACCGCAGCCCCGAGGAGAAGGAGCGTGGCGCGCGCATGGGCCACGGCGATGAGGAGCGCGTCTATCGCACCGAGGATCTCGCCCCGGGCAACAGCCTCGTGTTCGCGGCCACGGGCGTCACGACCGGTGACCTCCTCCAGGGCGTGCGCTTCTTCGGTGGCGGCGCTCGCACGCATTCGCTGGTGATGGCCTACCAGACGAAGCAGGTCCGCTTCGTCGACACCGTCCACATGTTCGATCGGGACAGCCCGCCCCGGGTCCGACTCTGACCGCCGCCGCCGCATCGCGCCCGAGCGTGGCACGTGACGCGGCGGCTGGACTCCTGGCGTGTCTCGCGATCGCCGCGGTCGCGCGAATCGCCGGGTCCGAGCTCCGACTCGGCCTCGAGACGGCACTCGCGCTCGTCATCGGCCTCGCGCTCGGCGGCGTCGTCGCCCTTCGCGGGCGGCTGATCCCCGGCGCCACGCTGGCGTCGCGCTACGCACTGCGGGTCGGGATCACGCTGCTGGGAGCACGACTGACGCTGGGGCAGCTGCTCGCGACCGGCGCAGACAGCATCCTTGCCATCGTCCTCGTGGTGTCGATCGCGCTCCTCCTCGGCACGTGGCTTGCCCGGCGACTCGGCCTCGTTCCGCCGCTGTCTGCCCTGGTGACGGTCGGCATGGCGATCTGCGGGAACTCGGCGATCCTCGCCCTCTCGCCGATCATCGGCGCCAAGCATCGGGACACCGCCTACGCCGTCTCGACGATCACGATCTTCGGGCTGATCGGCGTACTGCTGCTGCCGGTGGTCGGGCGGTTGCTCGCGTTGCCGGATCCGGTCTTCGGGACATGGGCCGGACTGGCGGTCAACGACACCGCCCAGGTCGTTGCGACCGGCTACGCGTTCTCGCCCTCGGCGGGAGACGCGGCCACGGTCGTGAAGCTGACCCGGAACCTGGCGATCCTCCCGGTGCTCCTCGGCGCGACGTGGCTCGCGGCTCGATCGGAGCGAGTCAGCGACGACGCCACGCCACGACCGGGCCCGTCGCGCCTGGGTCTCGTCAGCCGCGCCGTGCCGTGGTTCGTGATCGGGTTCGTGGTCGTGGCGGGACTCCGGTCCGTCGGGCTGCTCGACGCCCGACTGCCGGTGGTCGGCACGCTCGCCGACCTGTGCTCGCTGCTCGCCTCGATCCTGATCCTGGTCGCCCTCGCGGGCGTGGGGCTCGCCACGGACCTCCGGTCGCTCGCGGCGGTCGGCCCGAGGCCGTTCGTCCTGGGCGCATCGATGTGGCTGGCGATCGGCCTGCTCGGGCTCATCCTTGCCGGGTTCGTCGCCGGTTTGTATCCAATATGATGTCGGACGTAGACAACTAGGGTCGACGCCGGCACGAGGGAGCGCGATGCGACTCGAAGGAACCATCGACATCGCCGCTTCCCCGGAAGCCATCTGGGCCGTGATCATCGACCCACGCGACCTCGCCGCGTGTGTCCCGGGCGTCGGCGACGTGCGCCAACTCGACGACCGGACGTTCGAGGGATCGGTCCGCGCCGCGGTCGGCCCGATCGATGGGGACTTCTCGTTCCGGTCGGTCATCAGCCAGATGACCTCCCCGAACGACCTCATCGTGGACGTCGAGGGAACGGACTCGGTCACGAGGAGTCGCGTGGTGGCGCACATCGAGGCGGGGCTGACCAGCACGAGCGACGATTCGACGACCCTCGCCTATCGCGCGACGATCACCACCAAGGGGCGACTCGCGATCATCGGCGACATGGTGCTCCGTGCCACGGCCGGCGTGATGATCGGCCAGGTCACGAAGTGCCTCCGGTCACGGCTCGAGGCGCCCGCGTGACGACGACGGCCACCGACGTTGTCGTGGTCGGCGGCGGGACGGCCGGATGCGTCATCGCCGCGCGCCTCAGCGAGGATCCAGCTCGCCGCGTGCTGCTCGTGGAGGAGGGTCCCGACCCGCGCCCGATCCCCCCGGTGGTGAGCGACCCGAAGCGACAGTCAGAGCTGATCCTCGAGTCGCCGTACGTCCGCATGTACGACGTCGAGCGGCCGGATGGGTCGTCGTTCCCGCTCCTTTCCGGACGGATCCTCGGCGGCGGCTCGTCGGTCAACAACCTGGCCGTCGTCCGGCCGATGCGCGTGGACTTCGACGCGTGGTCGCGGTACGGCGGTGAGGCGTGGTCGTATGACGGCCTGCTCCCGCTCATGCGCGCGATCGAGGACGACCCCGACTTCGGCGATGACCCGATCCACGGTCGCGGCGGGCCACTCCACCTCGAGCGGAGCTACCGGCTCGACGACAGCGTGGATCCGCCGGTCCGTGCACTCATCGCAGCAGCCGGAGCGGCCGGCCTGCCGACGTGCCACGACCTCAACGTGCCGGACCCGATCGGCGTCTGTGCATCGCCGTACAACATCGTCGACGGCAGCCGGCAGTCGACGGCGGTCGCCTACCTCGACCCGGCGCGGTCGAGACCCAACCTCACGATCCGCGCCGACACTTCGGTCGTCCGGGTGCTCCTCGACGGTGAGCGCGCCTGTGGCATCGAGGTGCGCG
>DATHTG010000367.1:0-4138 GCA_035463515.1 Candidatus Limnocylindrales bacterium | reverse complement strand
CGACGAAGGTCGCCTCAGGGACGAGTCGATGGGCGCTCGCGAGGGGCATCCCGCGCCGGACGCCGAGGGTTCGCGCGTCCGGGCTGGCGTCGATGACCGGTCCCGGATCCCACGGCTTGCCGCCCAGCACGAGCGGGCCGATCGGGAAGGGCTCGGAGCGTCGGGCCCGTGCCAGGCCCAGGGAGAGGTGCGGCACGAAGGCGTGCAGGCGTCGCATCGGTCGTCTCGCGATCGGGGGCCTCGTCGGTGGGGGCGGGGTCGATGAGCAGGGCGTCCCGGGCGAGACACGCGTCCCGCTCGCCGCCCTCGGCGTACAGGATCCGGAGCGTCGCGCGACGCCCCGGCGGACCGTGGCGGTTGTGCGCCACGAGCGCTTCGGTCCGCTGCCCGACGACGTCGCGTCCGAGACGGACCCACGACCGCCGCGCCAGCTCGAGCCGGATACCGGTCGATCCCTCGACCGCGCTCGTCAGACCGTGGCCGAGCCCCGGGGTATCGAGGATCAGCAGCAGCGTCTCGGCACGCCGCGCGAGCGCGGCCAGTCGATGCAATCGATCGCCGACCCGTGCCGCCTTGTCGGTCCGGGCCAGTCGACCACCCGGCAGATCGAGGATGAGCAGGTCGACCGACCGGCCAGCGAGCAGACTCCCCGCGATCGACAGACCCTCGTCCAGGCGCGCCGGCGTGATGACGACGAGCCACTCGAGGTTGACGCCGCGAGCGACGGCCTCGACGGGATCGAAGCTGCGCGATAGGTCCAGCCACGCGACGACCGCGCCCTGGACCTGCGCCTCCGCGGCGACCCTGAACGTGAGCGTCGTGCGACCGCTCGTGCCGTCGCCGCGGATCGCGACGCTTGCCGACTTCGGCAGACCGCCCGGGCCGTGGATCGCTTCGAGCGTCGCGAAGCCCGTCCGGATGACCCGGTCATCCGGACGCGGGTCGTATCGTGGGGCTTCCTCAGCCTCGGCCTGGGCGGGCGCCAGGGCGAGCGCGCCGGCGGTCTGCGGAGCTGCGGCACCCCACCGGGCCCGAAGGCCCGCGACGGCGGCGTCCACATCATCCCGACCGGTCGACATGAGACGCCTAGGATAGAACGTATGTTCTAGTCAGGCAAGACCCGGGAGCCGATGAAGGGCCACGAGCACCCACTGCTCGAGATCTGTCAGACGCCCCTCTGGAAGAGCTTGCTCATCCCTGGCACGCGCTCCACGGCGCGGCCGGCCAACCAGTCCCGGACCCGCTGGCCGAAATGGACGGATCCCGCGTCACGAGCACGTTCTTGTGTCCGCGACACAGCACGGTCAAGCACTTCCCGTCGGCGCTCGGCCTCGACCTCCCAGGGAGTGGCGGCGAGATGACGGTGGCTCATGGCACCCTCCGATCGTTCGATATCTACCATCTCGACATCAAGTTTCTTTATCTCGAAGTACTGCACGACGGGCAGCGTACCGGCACGACAGTTCGATGTCAAGATATTTGATATCGAACTTCTTGACATGAAGGGACAAGGCGAGCACCATCCCGCCATGGCCACGAAGACGCTCGCGCGGGCCGAGCTCGATGCACTCGATGCGATGCTCGAGGTGTGGGCTCGGGAGATCCCGGGCCTCGACCCGCTCACCGAGGGCATCGTCGAGCGGATCCAGAAGCTGGCCCGTGCATTCGACCGGGCCATGGATGAGACGCTGGCCGAGACCGGCCTCGATCGGCGCTCGTATCACGTCCTCGGCAAGCTCCGGAAGGTCGGAACCCCGTATCGACGGTCAGCCGGTCAGCTCGCGGACGACATGGGCCTCTCGAGCGGCGCGATGACCAACAGGCTCGACCGGATGGAGGCTGCCGGCCTCGTCCGGCGCGTCCCGGACCCGAACGACCGGCGCGGGATCCTCGTCGAGCCCACGAAGGACGGGCTGGCGATCTGGGAACGAGCCGTCTCGACGGCCGCGCGACGCGAGTCACGTATCGCGTCGGTCCTCGACAAGAAGGAACGCGAGGAGCTGCACCGGCTGCTGCGCACGCTGATGCGCGCGTTCCCGCCCGCCGCCCATAACGTGCCCACGGTCCCCGACGACGGCTGATCCCTAGGGCAAGCCGATGGCGATCATCCCGGCGAGGATGCCGCCAAGCCCCACCCACTGGATCGCCCGCAGACGCTCACCGAGGAGCGCGACCGCCGCGACGATCGTCACGGCCGGCCCGAACGACGAGGCGAGACCGACCAGCCACGTCTCGGCGTTCTCGAGGCCGTACGAGAACGAGATGAGTCCGAGGATGTCGAGCACGCCAGTCAGCAGCACGGCCCCGACGATCCGGCCATCGATCCGGCCGTCGCCCCCCTCGGCCGGCTCGATCATGGCCGCCGCCGGGCCGCGGAACTTCGTCGTCGCCACGACGAGGATCACGACCGAGATCAGCGCGATCGACGTCCGCGAGACGAGCAGGACCTCGAGCCATGGAGCGCGGTCGATGACGATGTCCGTCGCGATACCCATCGTCGCGAAGAGGACGAGCGCGACGACCGCGAAGGCCACGCCCGGACTCGCGAAGCGCGTATTGCGGAGGCCCCCCTGGAACGCGATGCCGGTCAGGACGACGCCGATCGTCGCGAGCGTGGCACCCGCCGCCTGGACGACGTTGAGCGACTCGCCGCGGATGAGCACGGCCAGGACGACGGTCAGGCCGCCGTACGCTGCGACCATCCCGCTGACGACCGAGATCGGCCCGATGCGCAACCCGGTGAAATAGCTCAGGTACGCACCCGCGCCGGCCAGACCCACGAACGTCGCCCCGGCCAGGACGAACGGGTCCGTCGGCACCGGGGTGCCGCTGGCGGCCGCGATGATCCAGACCAGGACCGCGCCCACGACCTGCATCCCGGTCGTGACGAGCAAGCTGCCGACGCGCCGGCTCGCCAACGCGGAGAAGAGGTCGAGCGTGCCCCATGAGACGGCGGCACCGAGTCCCGTCAACAGGCCGAGCGGCATCGGCGGAGCCTAGAGGCGCGCACGGGATGGTGCCCGAGGGTCGCATGGCGTGCGACGACACCCGGTCCGGACCGGCCGAGACCCCGTGCTAAACTCGGGCGCCCGTGGGGATGTAGCTCAGCTGGGAGAGCACCGCGTTCGCATCGCGGGGGTCAGGGGTTCGAGTCCCCTCATCTCCACCACCTTCCCGACCATGATCCTGATCACCGTGCGGCCGTGCTGCCGGCGACGATGCGGGCCCGCGACCCGCATGCCCGTTCGTCGTCTTCCGTCGTTCCGGTTCGGCGTGATGAGCGCCGGTGAAGGGGTCGGTACGGAAGCGGTGAGTGTGCATCGGCACGATGCCGCGCATGAAGACGCTGAAGGCCCGCAGGTCGACCAAGGACGAGCGCCGGAGCCGGCGGAAACGGAAGTCCCGTCCACGACCTGACTGTCTCCGGCTCAAGCCGCTCGGTGGGACGCTCGAGCCCGGGCTTGCCGAGCGGCTCCTTGCGGCATTCGAGGGCTTCGATCCAAATGCGCCTTGGGCGGACGTCGCGTCCCGGATCGTCCCGATCCTCAAGCGCCTCCATCACCCTTACCCGCCGGAGATGGCGCCGATCCACATCCGCGTGCCACCCGGTATCTGGACAGGGTTCGGCATCGATCTCGGGCCTGCCTTCTCGCACATCAGCCAGACGTTGCTCGACGGCTGGGGCGTCGACCACGCGACACTTCTGGGGACGGCGCTGGCGAACCTGACCGAGCTCGCGCGACGCGAGCGACCGATCATCGATACGGTGCCGGTCGACGGCGTCGACATCACCGCGATCCAGGGTCAGGGCTGGGGCTCGTCGCTGATCCTGGTCCCTGAGGTGCTCCGACCGATCCTCGGCCCCGCGCCGCGCGTCCTCCTGGCCCCGGTGCGCAACACGCTGCTCGCACTCCCCGAGGACGTGGATGAGGGCCTTGTCGTGGACCTGTGGCAGGCCATCGCGAACGGAGCGCACGACGAGCTCGACGTCGATCCGTTGCGCTGGACCGGCTCGACCGTCGCGTCGATCGGCGACGACGTCATCGGGCTGCCGAACTAAGCGACGGTCAGGGCGCGGTGGAGCTCGAGCGAATGGTCATGGAGCCAGCGTCGCCAGACGCGATGGTCGGGACGACGG
>DATHTG010000366.1:0-7764 GCA_035463515.1 Candidatus Limnocylindrales bacterium | reverse complement strand
CGGAGTCCTCTGACGACTACGGGATGCGATCGACACGTCTCCGCTCAAACAACCTTGTCGGCCAGCCCGGTCCTCGAACGGCCGCGCGTTGCGTCCCGGAACCGGACCAGCGGCGGCGGTGCCGGGACGAGTGGGCGGGTCCGGCGACGACTCCTTCCTGATGAGACTTCCGGTATGACCGCCCGTCGCGCCTTCGGCATCGTCATCGCCGCGCTCCTGGTCGCCTCCCTTGGGGCGCCCGGGACTGCGGATGCGTGGGCCCCGCGAGTCCCGCGCCAATCCGATCGCGCACCGAAGCTCGATCCGCGGATGCCCCGCCGGCCCGCGGCCCCGACCCTCCCCGGCGCACCGGGCTGCTCGGTGTTCCCAGCCTCGAATGTCTGGAACCGCCGGATCGATGGCCGTGCGGTCGCGTCGAACTCCGCCACGATGATCTCGGCGATCGGGCTCGATCGGGGGCTGCACATGGACTTCGGCTCGTACGCCGGCTACGGCATCCCGTACCAGGTCGTGACGGCATCGACCCCTCGTTCGACCGTGACGTTCGACTACGACGACGAGTCCGACCACGTCGGGTATCCGATCCCTGCGAACCCGCTGATCGAAGGAGGGCCGGGCGCCACCGGCGATCGCCACATCCTCATGGTCGACCGGGACGGATGCCGGCTGTACGAGCTGTTCGCCGCCCGCCTGTCGAGCGGTAATTGGCGCGCGGGGAGTGGCGCGACCTGGGATCTGACGTCCAACGCGCTCCGGCCGGCGGGCTGGACGAGCGCCGATGCGGCCGGGCTACCGATCCTTCCGGGTCTCGTGCGGTACGACGAGGTCGCCGCGGGGACCATCGCCCACGCGCTGCGGTTCACCACGAACCACACACGCGAGGCCTACATCTACCCGGCGCGTCATGAGGCGGGTGAATCGACCTCGACGTCGTTGCCGCCGATGGGCCTCCGGGTGCGGCTGAAGGCCTCCTACGACACCAGCGACTTTTCACCGCACGCACGTGCGATCGCAGTCGCGCTCCAGCGCTACGGGATGATCCTCGCTGACAACGGCTCACCCTGGTACATCAGCGGCATGAGTGACTCCCGGTTCGATGACGACGTGCTCCACGAACTCGACGTGATCACCGGCCACGATCTCGAGGTGGTCGACACGAGCGGGTTCGTCAACGGCTGATCGCCCCGAGGTGACTCGCGCGGTGGCGCCACGGATGCAGCCACGACCCGGCATCATCACGCGATGGCCGACCTTCGAACGAGGATCCGCGGCGGCGAGACGCTGATCGGCGTCTTCTCCGACCTCGCGTCACCGATGGCCGTCGAGCTGTGCGGCCGTGCCGGGTATGACTGGGCCGTGCTCGACCTGGAGCACGGCGCCGCGACCGAGTCCGATCTTCTCGCGCTGCTGTATGCCGCGGCCACGACCCCGATGGCGGCTGTCGTGCGCGCGCAGTCCGCCGAGCGGTTGCGGGTCGGCCGGGCGCTCGACCTGGGCGCCGAGGGCATCATGCTGCCGCAGCTCAAGTCGATCGACGAGGTGCGAGAAGCGGTGTCGTACCTCCGCTATCCGCCCACCGGTCAGCGGGGCGTGGCGCTTCGGACGCGGGGCGGCGGTCTGGGCTCGCTCGGTCACGGCGACGTCGCTCGGGTCGTGAACGATCAGGTCGTCGGGGTCGTCCAGATCGAGTCGGCCGGGATGGTCGCCGATGCGGACGCGATCGCTGCCCTCGACGAGGTCGATGTGTTGTTCGTGGGTCCGGCCGACCTCACCCACAGCATGGGCATCCCGGGACGGTTCGACGACCCGAGCTATCTCGAGGCGCTGCGGACGGTCGCGGCGGCCACCGAAGCCCACGGCAAGTCGGCGGGGATCCTCATCTACGACGCCGGCGCGCTGCCGCCGCTCCTTGACATGGGGTTCCGGTTCATCGGTCTCGGCTCGGAGGGCTCGTTCGTCTCGGGGGGCGCTCGGGCGATGCTCGAAGCCGCCGGCCGGACTGCGTCGGCGTAGGTCCGATCGGGGAGCCTCGATCGCGACCATCGAGGGCGGTCGGGATCAACCAGACTCGTCGCCGTTCATCACGGATCCGGTGCGCGCCCGTAGCGGAGGCGATCCGTGGAGCGCGCCTAGTCCGAAACCTCGGCCTCGAGCGGCGTCGCTGGCTCGGGGGCGCCTCGGGGTCGCGGCGAGGTCTGCGCCACGATCACCGCGATCAGGATCAGGGCGGCGCCGGCCAACTGGATCGGTGCGAGCGTCTGACCCAGGAACAGCCACGCCAGGACGACGATGATCAACGGCTCGACGGTGCTGATCAGTGCTCCCTTCGCCGCCCCGATACGACGTGCACCCGCGTAGAACGTCTGGATCGCCAGGAATGAGGCCACGAAGCCGATCGCCGCGAGGAGAGGCCACGCCTGCGCGGGCACCCGCCCCGGGTCGAGCGGCCGGCCGACCACCAGCCCGGCGACTGCGTAGACCGCTGCGGTCGCGCTCATCATCACGGCCGTCGTGACCGCCGCGTTCCCGGTGGGTTCCGTTGCCTCGGGCGCGTCGGTCGCCAGTCGGTCACGCCGCTCCCCGGACAGCCGAGCCGAGAGGATGATCCAGACCGAGTAGATCACCGCGGACGCCCACACAAGCAGGAGGCCGGACACGGGCGGCGCCGCCCGCACGTCGATCCCCCCGAGCGCCAACACGGACCCGCCGACCGCGAGGGCTAACGCGACCCATGGCCGCCGCCCCGGCAACCTCGTCGCGAACCACAACGACAGGACCGCCACGATGACGGGGTAGGTGTAGACGAGCACGCCGGCCAGCGCCGCGGGCACGGTCTCGAGCCCCGCGTAGTAGGTGCCCGCATTCCCCGTGAACAGCGCGCCAAGGGCCAGGGCGACGCCAAGCTGCCGTCGCGACATCCGGGCGAGCGCCGCACGGCGCTCGGCGGACGACAGGACCCACAGCCAGCCCAGCGTCGCCCCGATCAGGAACCGCCACTCGACGAGCGTCAGCCAATCGATCCCGGTCGCATAGATCGGAGCGGCCAGCACACTTCCGGAGCCGTATCCAGCGGCCGAAACGACGACCAGCCCGATGCCCGTGGCGGTCCGTCGATCCATGGCGCCCGAGGCTAGCAGGACGGACCCACCCCACGCGGGGACGCACTACACTTTCGAGCGTGACCGACCTCACCGAGGGCGCGGTCGCCCGTCGCGTCCCGACCTTGACCGATGAGCGGCTCCGCGTGCTCAGCCGACGGCAGCCCGTGACCGTCCCGCCCGGGACGAGTCTCGCCGAGTGCGTCCGAGCGATCCAGCGGACCGGCACGGGCGATTCGGTATTCGTATGCGACGCGAGTGGGTCGCTCCTCGGGGTCCTGACGGAGCGCGACATCTTCGCCCGGATCGTCGTCGGCCACGTTGACCTCGGACAGCCGGTCGAGTCGCTCATGACGACCGAGCCGCGCACCCTCGACCTCGACCAGACGATCCGTGACGCGATCGAGCTGATGCAGACCGGCCGCTACCGGAATGTCCCGATCGTCGATGACCGGCGACGCCTGGTCGGCGTCGTCCGGCAGGTCGACATCATCAAGTACCTCGCCGAGTCGTTCCCGGAGGAACTTCTCAACCTCCCACCGCGGCCTCACCAGAAGATGGATCGACCGGAAGGCGGATGACCACGACCACTGACCAAGCGCCCCCGCAGATCCAGGAGCTCGAGCGGGTCACGATCCGCTTCGCCGGCGACTCGGGCGCCGGCATGCAGCTCACTGGCACCCAGTTCCCCCGGACCGCGGCGGTCTTGGGGAACGACATCAGCACGCTGCCCGACTTCCCGGCGGAGATCCGAGCCCCGGCCGGTTCGCTCCCGGGTGTCAGCGGCTTCCAGATCAGCTTCAGCTCGACGGATATCCATACGCCGGGTGACCAGCCCGACGTCCTCGTCGCGATGAACCCGGCCGCGCTCAAGACGAACATCGGCGACCTGCCGGCCGGTGGCGCGCTCATCGTCAACAGCGACGCGTTCACGCAGGCCAACCTGAACAAGGCGGCGTACTCGTCGAACCCGCTGACCGACGGTTCGTTGAAGTCCTTCACGCTCTTCGAGGTGCCGATCTCGACCCTCAACGAAGGTTCGCTCGACGGTCTCGACATGACCACCAAGCAGAAGGACCTCACGAAGAACTTCTTCGCGCTCGGCCTGATGTTCTGGCTGTACGAGCGGAGCATGGAGCCGACGCTCCACTGGATCGACTCGAAGTTCTCTGCCCGACCGGTCATCGCCGAGGCCAACAAGCGGGCGCTGAAGGCCGGCTACGCCTACGGCGAGACGACCGAGATGTTCCATACGCACTATCGCGTCCGCCCCGCTCAGCTGCCGCCCGGCACGTACCGCAACATCACCGGGAATGAGGCGACCGCACTGGGCTTCCTCGCTGCCTCGAAGCTCGCGGATCGGCCGCTCTTCTACGGGTCATACCCGATCACGCCCGCGTCGGACATCCTCCACCAGCTGTCGGGCTACAAGGCGGTCGGCGTCAAGACGTTCCAGGCTGAGGACGAGATCGCGGCGATCGGGGCAGCCATCGGCGCGAGCTACGGTGGCGCACTCGGATTGACGGCGAGCTCCGGCCCGGGCATCGCCCTCAAGAGCGAGGCGCTCGGCCTCGCCGTGATGGTCGAGCTTCCCCTCGTCGTGATCGACGTCCAGCGCGCGGGTCCGTCGACCGGCATGCCCACGAAGAACGAGCAGGCCGACCTGCTCCAGGTGATGTTCGGGCGGAACTCGGACTCACCGTTGCCGATCGTCGCGCCGGCTACGCCGGGCGAGTGCTTCGACTTTGCGATCGAGGCCTGGCGGCTCGCGCTGAAGTACATGACACCGGTCGTCTACCTGTCCGACGCGTTCCTTGCCACCGGCTCCGAGCCGTGGCGGATCCCGGCACTCGCCGATCTCCCATCGATCGCAGTCGAGAACGCCATCAAGGACGACGGCCCGTTCCAGCCGTACCTCCGCGACCCCGAGACCCTTGCCCGCCCGTGGGCGGTGCCCGGCACCGCGGGTCTGGAGCACCGGATCGGCGGCCTCGAGAAGGCAGACATCACGGGCAACGTCAGCTACGACCCAGAGAACCACCACCTGATGCAGACGCTACGAGCCGCGAAGGTCGCCGGGATCGCCAAGGACATCACGCCCTTGGAGGTGTTCGGCCCGGCGAGCGGCGATCTGCTGATCCTCGGCTGGGGTTCCACCTACGGCGCCATCCGGTCTGCCGTCGAGCGCCTGCAGGCCGAGGGTCATTCGGTGGCCCACGCTCACCTTCGCCATCTCAACCCGTTCCCCGCCAATACCGAGGGCGTCGTCCGAAGCTACCGCAAGGTGCTGATCCCGGAGGTCAACCTCGGCCAACTGCTGATGCTCATCCGCGCGCGGTTCCTGATCGATGCCATCGGTTACGACCGGGTCCGCGGCAAGCCGTTCCGCATCGTCGAGATCGTCGACGAGGCTGAACGCATCCTCAAGGGACTCTCATGACGACCGAGACGAACGGGGCGAGCGCGCCCCAGACCAACGGGAGCCAGCCCGCGCTCTCCCCGGAGAACGCGCAGGTCATCGCCCTGACCCGGAAGGACTTCGTGTCCGATCAGGAAGTGCGCTGGTGCCCAGGCTGCGGCGATTACTCGATCCTGGCTCAGACCCAGAAGGTGATGCCCGACTTCGGCTACAAGAAGGAGGACATCGTCTTCATCTCGGGCATCGGCTGCTCCGGTCGGCTCCCGTACTACATGAACACGTTCGGGTTCCATACGATCCACGGTCGCGCGCCGACGCTCGCGACCGGGCTCAAGGCCGCGCGGCCCGACCTGATGGTGTGGGTCATCACCGGTGACGGCGACGCTCTGTCCATCGGTGGCAATCACCTCATCCATTCGATGCGGCGGAACGTCGACCTGACGCTGGTCATGTTCAACAACCGGATCTACGGTCTGACGCAGGGCCAGGCCTCGCCGACCTCGGAATTCGGCAAGCGCACCAAGTCGAGTCCGATGGGCACGATCGATACACCGATCATGCCGCTGACGATCGCGCTCGCGTCGGAGGCGTCGTTCGTGGCGCGCTCGGTCGATACCCACACCGAGCACATCCAGGGAACATTGGAGCGAGCCGGCCGCCACAAGGGCAGCTCGTTCGTCGAAGTGCTCCAGAACTGCAACATCTTCAATGACGGCGCCTGGCGCGATTTCACAGACCGCGAAGTACGCGAGGACCGGATGCTGTTCCTCGAGGACGGCAAGCCCATGATCTTCGGCAAGGACCGCAACAAGGGCATCCGCCTGCGCGGCCTGCGCCCTGAGGTCGTGTCGATCGGCGAGAACGGCGTGACCGAGGCAGACCTTCTCGTCCACGACGAGGGCGCGGAGGATCCGTATCTGGCGCTCGTCCTGTCTCGCATGTTCTGGCCCGAGTTCCCGGTCCCGGTCGGCGTCTTCCGCGCGGTGACGCGGCCGACCCATGATCAGCTCATCGAGGACCAGCTGACGGAGGCCGTCGCCCGGGCTGGTGCTGGCGAGCTCGACCGTGTGCTCAACGGCGGTGAGACGTGGACCGTGGAGTAAACCCCGGCGACGACGGCGTCGTCGCCGGCCAGGAGGGTGGCGGCGATGGCATGCGCTGCCCCGTGTGCGGCTTCACCAACCTCGTCGGTGCTGACATCTGCGACAACTGCGGGGCCGATATCTTCGGTCACGACACGCCACTCCAAGCGCCGGCATTCAAGGGGCAGCTCCTCGGGGAGCATCTGGACGAGCTCGGTGCGCCCGAGCCGATCACGGTCGGACCCGACACGCCGATCGGTGTCGCGATCTCGCGCATGGCCGAGGCCGAGGCGGACTGCGTGCTCGTCATGTCCGGCGATCGATTGGTCGGCATCTTCACGGACCGCGACGCTGTCGTGAAGGCGGCCGGCAAGCGGATCGACTCCTTCCACGTCCGCGACTTCATGACGCCCGACCCGGTGGTCCTTCGGCACGACGACCCGATCGCCGTGGCGATCCACAAGATGGCGGTGGGCGGGTTCCGGCACATCCCGATCGTCGAGGACGGCCGCCCGACCGGCGTCGTGACCGCCCGCGACGTCTTCCACCACCTCGCCCAGACGATCGATTAAGGCGTCGTGGCGCAGCGTGTCGCGATCCTCGCCCAGGACCTGATCTGGTCCGATCGACTCGCACGAGCCGTGCAGGCCGCCGGCGCGGAGCCTGCGCGAGCCAAGACCGCGCCAGAGTTCGACCGCGCCCTGGTGTGCGCCGATCTGGCGATCGTCGACATGACCGCGAGCGCCTACGACCCGTTGACGGCGATCGAACGCGCACGCTCGAGCGGGGCTCGAGTCGTCGCCGTCGGTCAGCACGACGACATCGACCTGCGCAAGCGCGCGCTCGCCCGCGGTGCCGAGCGCGTGTACGCGTATCGGAAGCTGTTCGAGGACGGCCCCGCCACGATCTCGGCATGGCTGGCGCACGCACCGGCGACAGGCCCGGCGACGTGACGATCGCCGACCGCCCCGTCATCCCAGCGAGTCGATTCGCCGAGCGGCTTGATCGGGCCGCTGCCGCCACCGACGACGCCGGCCTCGCGGCGATGCTCGTCGCGGTCGGGTCGGACATGCGGTACCTGACCGGCTACGAGGCGATGCCCCTCAAACGGCTGACCGTGCTCGTCCTCCGTCCCGGCGCGGATCCGACGATCGTCGTTCCGAGG
>DATHTG010000365.1:0-3924 GCA_035463515.1 Candidatus Limnocylindrales bacterium | reverse complement strand
CGGACGTCGGCGACCGCCTCCTCGGGCGAGTCGCCCATCCGGCGCTCAGCGATGAGTGCAAACTCGTGAGCATTCGGGATGAGCCAGTCGGTGACGGCCAGGAGCCCGGGGTCGACGGCCGCCGCCGGCGCGGGATTCAGGACCGTGGTCGCGCCGATGGCGCGGGCGGCCGCAAACCCGGCGGCCGGCGTCGCCTGGGGGATCTCGAACTGCCCGATGACGACGTCCGGCCGGAACGCCTCGACGGCCTTGGCGGCCACGCCGGGGAGCACGTGGCCGTTGGCACCGGGCACGACGATGATGCGGTTCGTCCCGGTCGCGTCGACCCAGATCGGAGCGACGCCCGAGGAACCCGGCACACGCCGCATGAACGACGTGTCGATGCCTTCCTGGCCGAGCTTCTCCAGGTACGCCGTCCCGTGCCCGTCGTCACCGACGGTGTTGACCATGGCGACGTCCGCACCCAACCGGGCCGCCATCACGGCCTGGTTCGCGCCCTTGCCGCCGAAGCCCGTCTCGTAGCTCGTGCCGACCACCGTCTCGCCGTCGCCGGGCAAACGGTCGGCGTAGGCGACCAGATCGATCATCGTGCTACCCACGACGAGGACGCGGGGAGCTGTCATCAGCGGTCACATGACGTGGTCATCGGCGCATGCTACGGGCCTCGCGCGGCCCGAACGCCTCGATGAGCGCAGCTTCGGTCGGCGTCGATCCGAGGCCGAGGCGCGCGCCCAGCTGGGCGGCGAGTGGCGGCTCGAGGAACGTCGAGGCGAGTGTCGGCCAGGCTGCCTCGGCGAAGACCTCCGCGGGCGACCCATCGAGGACGACCCGACCAGCGCGCATCACGACGATCCGGCCGAAGGTGTCGGCGACGAACCGCATGTCGTGGCTGATGCCGACCACCGTGCGGCCCCTCGCGAGGAGGTCGGCGATGACCGCTTCTACCCGTCGCATGCCGGGCGCGTCCTGGCCCGTCGTCGGCTCGTCGAGGACCACGACCGGCGTCTCCATCGCGTGGACGGACGCCAGGGCGAGCAGCTTCCGACGCGAATAGCCGATGTCGTAGGGGTTCTGGTCGGCGGAATCGGCCAGCCCGACGAGTTCGAGGGCGCGCGCGACCGCTGACGAGACGTCCGCTGCAGAGCGGCCCAGCACGCGGGGACCGAACGCAACCTCGTCGCGGATCCGCCGTGAGAAGATCTGCGCGTCCGGGTCCTGGAAGGCCATCCCGACGACCGCCGCCATCTCGGCCGTACGGCGCCCGGCGGTATCGACGCCGTCGTACAGGACGCGCCCCGCCGTCGGCCGGAGCAGGCCATCGAGATGACGGGCGAGCGTCGTCTTGCCGCTGCCGTTCTGGCCGATGATCGCCACCGCTTCCCCTGGACCGATCTCCAGATCGACGCCCGCGAGTGCCCGTGTCCCGTCGGGGTACGCGAAACCGACACCGTCGAGCGTGAGCCGGGTCATCGAGGCAGCACCCCCGCATCGACCCCTCGCGCGGCGAGCGCCCGCTCGAGCCGGACGCGTGTCGGGGGCTCGACCCCACGTTCCGACAGCCCTCCGTCGGCCAGGATCTCGTCCGCCGGTCCGTCGTCCACGAGTCGCCCTTCCTCGATCACGACGACCCGGTCGCACAGGTTGGCGAGGAGATCGGTCTTGTGTTCCGCGATCAGGAGGGCCGTGCCAGCGGCCGCAAGACGGCGGAGCGCCTCGCCGACGAGCCGCGTTCCTTCCGGATCGAGTTGCGCGGTCGGCTCGTCGAGGACGAGATGCGGCGGCTGCATCGCGAGGAGCGAGGCAAGGACGACGAGCTGGCCCTGTCCGCCGGAAAGCCGGCGTGGTGGGCGTTCGGCGAGATGCTCGATGCCCAGCGTCGCCATCGCGGCTCTCGCCCGATCGACGGTGTCGCGCGCCGGCAGCCCGAGGTTCATCGGTCCGAGGGCGACCTCCTCGAACACCGACCCGGCGACGCCAGACAGCTGCGAGGCAGGGTTCTGGAAACAGATGCCGACCTGGGTGGAGAGCTCGAAGAGCGGCCGTCCGGTCATCGGCGCACCGTCGATCTCGAGGCCGCCCCCGGTCAGCTCCCCGCCGATCGACCCGGGCGCCAGACCGGACGCGACGAGGCACAACGTGGACTTGCCGGCGTCATTGGGACCGACGAGGCCGACGATCTCGCCGTTCGCGACATCCAGCGTCACGTCGTGCAGTACGGGCCGGGCGTACCCGGCGTAGCGGTAGCCGACGTCGTGCAATCGCAGCATCAGCCGACGCCCGGCAAGGCGACGCCGGCGAGCCGTGCCGCCGCGAGCGCGACGACGCCCACGACGAGCGACCAGCGGAGTGCGCGTTCCCGGTTCGAGTCCGGCATCGACCACAGCAGGTGCCGTCGACCGGGTCGACTGAAGGCGCGCGACTCGAGCGCGAGACTGCGCTCCTCGACGTCCGTCAGCGACGTGATGACGGCCGGCCCGACGAGCGGCAGGACACCGGCGATACGGGCGCGGACGCTGCCCTCGGTATCGAGGCCACGCGCCCGCTGACTTGCGCTGATCGTGGCCGCTCGCTCGACCAGCGTGGGGACGGCCTCGACGGTCGCGAGGGCGACGAACGCGAATCGTGGCGAGACGCCGCGCCGTTCCAGATCGTGGACGAACGCGCGGCTATCGGTCGTGAGGATGAACAGGCCGATCGACATGGAGATCGCCAGCAGGCGGACGATCGTCTGTGCTGCGAAGTCCACGCCCTCGGCGGTCGCGTCAAATGGGCCGAGCGAGAACAGGATCGTCGTGCCAGGCCGCGTGAAGACGCTCACGAGGATCACCGACAGGCCGATCGGCAGCGACAGCAACACGGATGCGCGCACGAGCTGGCGCGCGACGCCCGCGACGCCGGCCAGGGCGAGCATCACGGTGATCAGCAGGATCGGTCCGGGATATCCGCCGAGCACGAACGCCCCGATCGACCCGACGGTCGCGACGACGACCTTCGTGAGCGGGTTCAGGCGGTGGTAGGCGGTCGGCGTGGGCGGGACCAGCCGCGCGACCAACGCGGCGTCGTCGGGGTCGAGGTCGTCGGCCAGGTCCGCCCAGACCGACGGCCCGGCGGTTACGCGCCCTCCAACCCGACGGCCTTCTCGCCCTGCGGGAACCGGGCGACGTACCGCCGCGACAGCGTGCGCAGAAGCACGAAGACGACGAAGAACGTGATCGTCTTGTCGATCGGGTCGGATAGGAGGCCCTGTTGTGTCACGGCGGTGATGAGATCGGAGCCAGCCCTTTGGAACGCCGCGACGAGCAGGTCCGTTCCCGATCCGGTGACGCCGCCGAACACGTACGCCGCGATCGGCGCGGAGATCAGGGCGGACACGACACCGCAGACCGCTCCGCCCGCGACGACATAGGCGACCCCCGCGTCGCGACGCAGGAAGAGGAGGGCGAGAAAACCGACCACGGCGCCGATGACGATCAGCGCCACGGCGATGCCGAGTATCTGGAAGAGCGGACCCAGGTCGGCCTCAGGGTTGAAGAACTCGAAGGCCCCGGTGTAGTAGCGGGTCACGGTGTAGAACGCGAGGCCGCCGAGGATCAGGAGTGCGATGAGCGCCGCGCCGATGAGCTGCCGTCCGCTCGATCCAGGGCGGCTCCTGAACCCGCCGACCTGGGCGACGACCCCCGAGAAGAACCCGATCCAGGCAGCGACGACGGCGAACGGGCCGGCGAAATCGCTGTGGAACGGCGCGGGCAGGACGTACTGCCAGATCAGGTTCGACGCGAGCCCCGTCACGAGACCCGGGATCGGGCCGGCAAGCACCCCGACGAGCACGGTCCCGATCGAATCCATGTAGATCGGGACCTTCAGCACGGCTGCGACCGTCTGGCCCAGGACGATGTTGATCGCGATCGCGATCGGCATCAGGAC
>DATHTG010000364.1:0-2971 GCA_035463515.1 Candidatus Limnocylindrales bacterium | reverse complement strand
AAGCGCATATCACGACATTCGCCGTCCACCCGGCGTGGCGACGGCAGCGCGTCGGCGAGCGGCTCCTCCTGGCGTTCCTCGACATCGCGACCGACCAGGGTGCCCATGAGGCGACGCTCGAGGTGCGGCTGTCGAACCTGGCCGCTCGAAAGCTGTACGAGAAGTACGGGTTCCGGCCGGTCGGGCTCCGCCCGCGCTACTACAGCGACGACCACGAAGACGCGCTGATCATGACGACCCTGCCGCTGGACGACCCGGGGATGCTCGAGCGCATCGCACTCCGACGAGGCGAGCTGGAGATGTCGCCGGCGCCGTCGGCGCCGGATCCCGATGACGACCTCATGGTGGATGAGGCGCGGTCGTGAGCGGCCCGCTCCTCCTGTCGATCGAGTCGTCGTGTGACGAGACCGGCATCGCGGTCGTCGATGGCGGGCGTCGCATCCTGAGCAACGTCGTTGCGTCGCAGGTCGCGCTGCACGCCCCCACGGGCGGCATCGTGCCCGAGCTGGCAGCCCGCGCCCATCTGCGCTGGATCGTGCCGTCGCTCGACGAGGCGTGGTCCGGGGCCGGCGTCGACTGGCGCGACATCGACGGGATCGCCGTCACGTATGGCCCCGGACTGGCCGGCTCGCTGCTCGTCGGTATCAATTTCGCCAAGGCGCTGTCGTGGGTCCACGACGTCCCGCTCGTCGGCGTCAACCACCTCGAGGGGCACGTCTATGCCGCGTGGCTGCTCGATCCTGGCGAGGACGAGACGACGAAGGTCGAGCCGATCTTCCCGCTGGTCGCCCTCGTCGTGTCCGGTGGTCACACCTTCATCGCCGAGATGACCGACCACCTCACCTACCGCTTGCTGGGTACGACCGTCGACGACGCCGCCGGAGAGGCGTTCGACAAGGTCGGCCGGTTGCTGGGGCTCGGCTACCCCGGTGGGCCGGCGATCCAGAAGGCCGCCGAGCGCGCGACGCGGCGGGACACCAGATTCCCGCGCGCGTGGATGGGCGACTCGTATGACCTGAGCTTCTCCGGGCTGAAGACCGCCGCCCGCCGGATCGTGGCAGAGGCCCGTCGGTCGGAGGGTATCGCCGATGGCGACACCGAGACGCCGTTGAGCGAGGCCGCCACCGCCGAGCTGGCGTGGGGGTTCCAGGACTCGGTCGTCGACGTGCTCGCCACCAAGACGGTGAGGGCCGCTCGGGAGCTCGGTGCCCGGTCGATCGTGCTCGGCGGCGGTGTGGCTGCCAACGCCTGCCTGCGCGAGCGTCTGGCCGGCGAGGCGGATTCTCTCGGCGTACCGCTGATCGTGCCGCGGCCCGGGCTCTGTACCGACAACGGCGCGATGATCGGCGCCGCCGGCGCCCGCAGATTCGAGGCTGGCGAACGGGCGCAGCTCGACCTCGATGCCCGACCCTCGCTGCCGCTCGCGCGGCGGTAGGCAGCGAGCGAGGTGGGCGCCCAGGGGATCGTCGACCCGGCGCAGGTCCGCCAGACGCTCCGCGCTGCCGGCCTTCGCGCACGGCACGCGCTGTCGCAGAACTTCCTCGCCGATGCCGACGTGCTGTCCGCGATCCTCGCAGAGGCCGAACCGGCGCCCGGCAGCGGCGTCCTCGAGGTCGGCCCGGGGCTCGGACTGCTGACCGGCGGTCTGCTCGACGCGGGCGCCGCCGTCACGGCGGTCGAGCTCGACCCCGGTCTGGCGGGGTTCCTTGGCGAGCGATTCGCCGACCGGATCGATGCTGGCCAGCTGCGCCTCATCGAGGGCGACGCGCTGGACCAGGATCTCGTCCGGCTCGTCGAGCCGCCGTACGACGTTGTCGCGAACCTCCCCTATCACATCACGTCGCCGATCCTGCACGCCTTCCTGGGTCAGCCGCCGCGACCTCGCCGTCTCGTCCTGATGGTCCAGCGCGAAGTTGCGGAACGTATCGCCGCCCCGCCCGGGAAGATGAGCTACCTATCGGTCTTCGTGCAGTACCACGCGCGTGTTCGGATCGCGTTCCGCGTCCCGCCCGAGGTGTTCGAGCCAGAGCCAGCCGTGGAGTCGGCAGTCATCGTCGTCGAGCCGTACGAGGCCGATGACCGCCTTGGCGTGGACGACGAGGACGAGTTGTGGCGCCTCGTCCAGGCCGCGTTCCGCGAGCGGCGGAAGATGCTCCACAACGTCCTCTCGCGACAGCTGCCGATCGATGGCGCCAGGGTCGACGAGGCGCTCGCCAGCGCGGGCATCGCACCGGACCGCCGACCGCAGACCCTCGCGGTGGGGGAGTGGCTGGCCCTCCGTGAGGCTCTTGGGTCGATCCCGCCGGACCGGCGCGGGCAGCGCCTCGGATGACGGACGCTGCGCATCTCACGCCGATCGTCCGGCTCGCCCCGGCCAAGCTCAACCTTACCCTCGCTGTCGTCGGTCGCCGGGACGATGGGTTCCACGACCTCCATTCGGTGTTCGTCCCGCTCGGGCTGCACGACGTGCTGACCGTGGCGCCGAGCGGTGTCGCGGGCACGGACACGCTGCACGTCGCCGGTCTCGACCCAGGCCCGGACGATGACAACCTCGTACTCCGAGCGATCGCCATCGCCCGCGAGACCGTCGGCGCGGGGCCCGGGCGTCCAGGGACCCCACCGCTTGCCGCGCGGCTCGAGAAGCGGATCCCGGTCGCAGCCGGATTGGGTGGCGGTTCGTCCGACGCGGCCGCGGCATTCGGCGGCGCGCTCGAGGCGTGGGGCGCGCGCGACCTCGTCGATGCCGACCGGTGGCGTGCCGCGGCAGCGTCGATCGGGTCCGACGTGCCCTTCTTCCTCACAGCTCGACCGGCCCTCGTCGAAGGGCGCGGTGAACGTGTGACGCCGCTGAAGGGCATCCACGGTCACCCCGGCATCCTGCTGGTGACGCCACGGGTCACGGTCCGCACTCCCGACGTGTTCGCGGTCTTCGACGGGTCGCGTCACGGTGCGGCCGGCGACGGGGCGGTCC
>DATHTG010000363.1:0-6744 GCA_035463515.1 Candidatus Limnocylindrales bacterium | reverse complement strand
AACTCGGCGGCCTAGAGCTCACGCTTCTCGTTGTCGGCCTTGTTGACGGCGACGATGACCGGCGCAGGCGCGCGACGGAGGAGCTCGGCGGCCTCGAGATCGGCCGGCGTCATGCCGGCGGCGGCATCGACCACGAAGACGATCACGTCGGCCTCGCTGATCGCGAGGCGTGCCTGCTCCTGGACGCGGAGCTCGATCGGGTCGTCCGTATCGACTTCGAGCCCGCCGGTATCGATCAGGACGAACCGACGGCCGTTCCACTCAGCGTCTCCGTACAGTCGGTCACGCGTCGTTCGCGCACGGTCCTCGACGATCGCGGTGCGCGAGCCGACGATGCGATTGAAGAGGGTGGACTTGCCGACGTTCGGCCGCCCGACGATGGCGACGAGGGGGATCGCCCGTCCGGTGCGATCGGGCGCGGCTGCGCCGGTCCGGGCAGCCACCGACGTCAGGCGGCGCCGGACGTCGGCGACGCGGTGATGTGCGGGAGCGAGGTCGTGCGACCGGCCGGCGTCGCCGCACGACCCAGTGCGGCCTCGGCCAGTTCATCGGCCTGGGCGGCGGCCTCCGGCGTGCCGGCAAGCTCGAGGATGCGGCGCGTGACCTCGCGCAGGTCCTCGATCGGCGTCGACGTCCCGCCGGTCACGCCGACGATCCGCGCGCCCTCGAACGGCGCGGCATCGCTCAGGTCATGCACGCTCTCGATCTGGATCGCGTGCGTGCCGGCGATCTCGCAGAGGCGCGTCAGCTCCTTCGTGTTCGCGCTCGAACGGCCGCCGACGACGACCATCATGTCGACCGCTGCGGCCGCCTCCATGGTGTCCTGCTGACGCCGGATCGTGACCGGGCACACGGTGTTGACGATCTTCAGCTCATGGGCCCGGCTAACCATGAAGGCGGCGAGCCGTTCGAACTTCCAGGGAGGCTGGGTCGACTGGGAGATCAGGGCCATCCGCTTCTTGCGCGGGATCTTGGCCTCCCACTCCTCCTCCTCGTCGACGACGATCGCATCGGGCGCGAACCCGAGCATCCCGACGACCTCGGCGTGCTTCGGGGTGCCCAGGAGCACGATCGTGTAGCCCTCCTCGACGAGCTTCGTGAGCTCGCGGTGCTCCTGGATGACCCACGTGCAGGTGCCGTCGATGACCTCGAGACCGCGTGCTTCGGCGCGCGCCATGACATCGGGCCGGACCCCGTGGGCACGGATGACCACGGCCGCGCCGTGGTCGACGTCGTCGAGCGTCTCGACGGTCTGGATGCCGAGGTCCTGGAGGTTTTGGACGACACCCTCGTTGTGCACGACCTGGCCGAGGGTATGCGTGGCCTTACCGGCGGCCGACGCCTCCTTGGCCTTGTCGATCGCCTCGCGCACGCCATAACAGAACCCCGTCCGCTTCGCGATGCGGACGTCTTCGACTGTACCCATCGCAACGATTATCCCACGGGCTCCCGTTCGGCCGCCTTCGGCGCGGTGGTCCCGTAGCGTCCACGCTGCCGTTCCGGCAGCAGCGCGGCGATCCGACGCATGATCAGGTCGGTCGCCGCGGCCTTGGCCTCACGGCGGTCGAGGCCGGCCGGAAGCGCATCGGCGAGTCGGAACGGGGAGCCGACTCGCGCCGTGACCCGCCCACCGGGATGGGGCAGTCTCTGGCCGCGCGGCCAGCGCTCGTACGAGCCCGTGACACCGACCGGCACGATGGGGGCGCCCGTCCGCAGAGCGAGCACCGCCACGCCGTCCCTCCCCTCCCCGAGTCGACCATCGCGGGAACGCGTGCCCTCCGGGAAGACGAACAGCGCGTGCCCGTCCTCGAGGATCCGCGCCGCCAGCCGGAACGCGTCGACGTCGGCGGCGCCACGATCGATGGCGTGCACACCGCCATTCCGGGCGATCCAGCCGACGACCGGCCAATCGAAGAGCTCTCGTTTGCCGAGCCACTGGAACCGACGGCCCATCCGCGGCATGAGCCACGATCCGAGGACCGGCACGTCGAGGTTCGAGCTGTGGTTCGCGGCGATGATGACCGGCCCGGTCCGCGGGATCTCGTCGACCGCCCCTTCGAGACGGACGCGGGTCAGACCGGCGAGCCCGACGCGGACTGCAGCCGCCAGGCCGGCCATCCACGGCGTGATCTCCTCTCGGACGGGGGTGACAGGTTTCGGGCGGTCGTCGGTCATCGGGCGGGTCGGGCAGGCTCGAGACGCGCCTCGGCGTCGCGGATCGCGCTGACGACGGCATCGACCGTCTCTTCGAACTCGTTGCCGTCGGTCGTGATGATCCTGGCGTCAGCCGCGACCCGGAGGGGCGCCGCGGCCCGCGTGCTGTCGAGCCTGTCGCGACGCCGGAGCGACTCGAGGATCGCCTGGCCCTCCGAACCATCCGGATCGATCCCGCGCTGCTCCGCGCGTCGGCGGGCGCGCTCGTGGACCGAGGCGTCGAGGTAGATCTTGAGATCGGCGTCGGGCAGCACGATGGTGCCGATGTCTCGTCCGGCCATGATGATCCGCCGGTCGTCTGCGAGCTCCCGCTGTCGACCGAGGAGCGCCTCGCGAACCTCAGGGACCGCCGAGACCGACGACACTGCGGCCTCGACGGCTGGAGCCTTGATGTCGCCCGTGTGGTCGATCCCATCCACGATCACGCGCGAGAGGCGACCGGCGTCGTCGACACCGAGCTCGACGTCCTTGACGAGATCGACCAGTCCTTCCGGATCATCGACCGAGACGCCCCGATGCTCCGCGAGCCACGTCAACGCCCGGTACAGGAGGCCCGTGTCGAAGAATCGGTAGCCGACCTCCAGCGCCGCGGCGGAGCCGACACTGCTCTTGCCCGACGACCCGGGGCCATCGAGGGCCACCACCAATCCGTCCATCGGCGGAAGTCTAGCCGCCGTCTAGCTGCCGTCTCCACGACGACCGGACGGCGACGCCCGGCCTGGTCGTGATCGTCCGCCACCCGAGCCGAGACCGCGGACCTCGGGAGCCTTCAGTGGGCGCACCGCACCGCTGCGCAGTCCGTCGATCCGGACCGGGCCGATGCGGACCCTTGCCAGGCGGACCACGGGCGCGCCGAGTGCCCCGAACATCCGGCGGAGCTGGCGCTTCCAGCCCTGCGTCAGGGTCGCCCTGTACCAGACGAGGTCGGGCGGCGGCGGGCGCATGAGCGTTGTGAGCCGTTGCACCTCGACGCCGGTCATCGGCCGCAGGCCGCCAAGCTCAGCCAGGCCTTCGTCCAAAGGCACTCCCGCCTCCAGCGCGCGGACCTGGTCGCGCTCCAACGGTCGCTCGAGGCCAAGGGCGTACTCGCGCTCCACGCCGTGCCGGGGGTGCAGGACGCGTTCGGCCCACTCGCCGTCGTTCGTCAGGAGGAGCAGCCCCTCGCTGTCCTGGTCGAGCCGGCCGACCGGGTAGAGCCGCGCGCCGTCAGGGACAAGGGCGGTCGGGACGAGGTCCAGCACGGTGGTGGAGGCGTGGCGGTCCCGCGTGGTCGACGTGACGCCTGGCGGCTTGTGCAGGAGCAGATACGCGTGGGCGGCCGCCGCGCCGATCAGCCGCCCGTCGACCGCGATGACCGATCGCTCGGGGTCCGCCTGCGTACCGAGCGTCGCAACGCGGCCATCCACGGTGACACGGCCCGCCGCGATCATGCCTTCGGCGCCTCGGCGCGACGCGACGCCGGCCGCCGCAAGGACCTTCTGCAATCGCTCGGCAGGCATCAGGGCTCGGCGGAGACGTCGTCCGTCGTGAGCGGCAGCGGCTCGGTGATCGGCTCTCCACCCTCCTCGGCGAGGCGCGCGGCGACATCGACATCCAGCGGTGGCAGGTCCGACACGCTGGTCAACCCGAACCGCTCGAGGAACTCGAAGCCCGTGCCGTACAGGAACGGCCGGCCCGGCGAATCGGATCGACCGAGCTCCACGATCAGGCGCCGATGGAGGAGCGAGCGGACGGTGTAGTCGGAGTCGACGCCACGGATACGCTCGATCGCCGCCCGCGTGACCGGCTGTCGATAGGCGACGATCGCCAGGGTTTCGAGGCTCGCGGGCGAGAGCCGGATCGCATCCGCCCCGACGTATCGTGCGACGAGGGCACCCGCCTCGGGCGCCGTCGCGAGCTCCACGCGATCGCCGTCGAGGACGAGCCGGATCCCGCGTTCGGCGAGGCTGACCTCGAGATCCCCGAGGCGCTGGTCGACCGTGTCGCGATCGGCGCCCGCAAGCGTGCCGATCTCCCGCCTCGTGAGCGGCCGCTCCGCGACGAACAGCAGGCCCTCCAGGGCCGCCTCGGTCAACTCGAGCGGCGGACGCTCCTCGGGCGTGATCCCGGAGGCCGACTCGGCGCCATCCAGTTCCAGATCCAGCTCGTCGGTCACGCGAAGGACTCCAGGCTCTCGTCGAGCGGCGCGTCGTCCGCAAGGGCGTCCGTCGCGCGGGCGACGATGGCACCCCACGGCTCGGACTGTTCGACGACGATCTCGCGGCGTTTCATGAGCTCCAGCATCGCGAGGAACGTGACCGCGACGACGACCCTGTCACGCACGCCACGGAGCAGGTCCTGCAGGACGACCTCCGGCGCGTCGCGAAGCGCCTCGCGGATGATGCGGGCACGCTCGGTCAGGGTCACCGTTCGCGGGATGACCTCGGGCGGCGGAGGTGGCGGCGGGACGACCAGCGCCAGCCCGGACAGCGCATGCACGAGACGCTCCGGGTCGATCGGGCGGACCTCCTCAGGACGCGCCCCGGTAAGACCGGAGGCCCGCGCAGCCCCGGCTTCGCGCCGGAACAGACCGATCCGCTGGACCGCGTCATCGGCAAGCTGCCGGCCGGCATCACGATGGGCCCGATACAGGAGCAGGCGAGCACGCAGCTCCACCTCGGGATCCGGGACGTCCTCACCTTCGCCCTGACCGGCGACGACGGCCGGCGGCCGCGGCAGCATCGCGCGGCTCTTGATGAGGATCAGCTGGGACGCGACGGCGACGAACGCGCTGATGTTGCCGAGCCGGTCGGCCTCGACCGTCGCGAGCGCCTCGAGATAGGCGTCGGCCAGGCTCCCGAGCGGGACCGTCAGGACGTCGAGCTGCCGTTGCTCGATGAGCGACAGCAGGAGCGCGAGCGGGCCGTCGAACGAAGCCACCTGGACATGTGTCGCGGACTCGGGTCGCCGACCCTCGTCGATCCGGACGGCAGGGGCCAGGTCCATGACCGGGACGCCGGGCGAGCCGGCCATCTCTGGCAGCATCAGTTCGCCTCGTCGGCGAGCTGGAGCGCTCGCCCGGCGACCGGATCCACCGGGGCATCCTGATGCCGGATCAGCTCGACGGTCCGTGGCGGACAACCGGCTTCCACAGCAAGCACGGCCGACGACTCGGCATGGTCCTGGAGTCGCGGGAGTGCGGCACGCCAACCCGGAACGACGGCGGCCACCCGCCAGACCCACGGGCCGTACGCCTGGCCGAGGCTGAACGCCACCCGCGGCAGCACCCCGGTCGCTCCCTTTCCGGCGTCGTGCAGCAGGCCCGCGAGGAGCACGTCGTCGTCCGTGACACCGTCGGCGCGCAGCGTGCGAACGACATCGAGACCATGTCGACGGTCGGCGACGTGCATCGAGTCGAAGAGCGCGAGCTGTGCGGGGGTCAGCCAGTCGATCAGCGCCGCTCGCTCATCCGGCCCGACTCGGGCTCGGAGGTGCGACCGGAACTGGCGGACCTTAGCGCCCCACCAGGAGATCGAGGAGTGCATCGATGATCGGGACGAGGATCTTCCCGCCGATCGAGTCGCCGGGCGGGACGAAGAACACCAGGAGCAACAGGATGAAGCCGTACTGCTCGAGGATCGGACGCCAGCGCCACGCGACCTGCGGCGGAAGGAAGGCGAAGAGCACCTTCGACCCGTCCAGCGGTGGGATCGGGAACAGGTTGAAGACCATCAGGACCAGGTTGATGAGGATGAAGAAGAACAGCACCTGGAGGACGATCGTCGGGATCTGCTCCAGCAGGGATGGCGAACTGAGGATGTACCGGAGCGGGATCGCCGCCGCGATCGCAAGGACGAGGTTCGAGATCGGTCCTGCCGCGGCCACGATGGCCTCGCCATAGCGTCCGCCCTCGAGGTTCCGAGGGTTGACCGGCGTCGGCTTCGCCCAACCGAATGCGAAGCCCGTGTTCCCGATCATCGTGACCGCCAGGAGGATGCCGCCCAGCGGGTCGAAGTGGACGATCGGGTTGAGTGTCAGCCGTCCAAGGTGTCGCGCGGTGCTGTCACCCAGTCGATAGGCGGCCAGCGCGTGCGAGAACTCGTGGACCGGGAAGCCGACCAGCAGCATGATGGCGACGACGATGATCGACGCCAGGAGTTGATCAGTCACGGGGTTCCTCTAGGGGTCCGCCGTATGGTACCGGCGCCGGTCGGCCCGAGGCCCCGATCAAAGACGCGCCAGGAGATCGGCCTTCTTGCGCTCGTACTCGTCGGCGCTGATCGCGCCCCGGTCCCTGAGGTCGGCGAGGCTGTTCAGCGTGCGCGTCACCTCGTCGCGCGATAGCGGCTCGCCGGCAGGAGGCGGGGTCGCGACCGGCAACGGCGTCGTGCTCGTCTCGTCCGTCGGCGGGCCGCCGGGAGCGAGCGGATCGGCTCGCAACGGAGGGCTTGCGGCATAGCCGCCGCCGACCAGGTCGCGCTCGTATTCGTGCTTGGCGTCAAGCATCGAGCGCTTGAACTTGACCGGCTCGATCAGCATCCGGAAGCGGCT
>DATHTG010000362.1:0-6073 GCA_035463515.1 Candidatus Limnocylindrales bacterium | reverse complement strand
GCGTCGAGCGTCCGTCCGATCCGGCACGCCTCGTGCTGGTCAAGGACGCCGCGACGCTGATCCGGGGTTTCGCGAAGAGCCGGAAGCGGCTGGGGTTCATCCGCGCCGAGGACGTCAGCCCGGGCGTTCGCGCGCTTGCCTGGGGTGATCGGGCGCTCTTCGGGGTGGACCGGGTGCGAAAGGCGTCCGATTGGACGCTCAAGGCAGAGCTTCCGGCCCGTGCCGGTGCAACGGCGTTCGACCCGGGCGCGACCTGGACCCTCTTCGCGGGCGGGGACATCCTCCTGGACCGCGGCGTCTACCAGACGCTTCGCGTCAAGGGCAAGGGCCCCGACTTCCCGTTCGACGGCGGAACGGCCGAGATCACCTCGCGCTGCAAGGACTGCTCGCCGCTCGGCTGGGACCTGCCCCGGACCCGCCGGACCGGGAATGCCGGAGCCGTGCGTGACGTGATCGAGGGCGCCGACATCGCGATCGCCAACTTCGAGAACCCGGCACCGAACCGCTGGCGCTGGCACACGAGCAAGACCGTGTTCACCGCGGACCCGACGCTCATCGACGGCCTCGTCGACGCGGGTCTCGACTACGTTTCGATCGCCAACAACCACATCGGCGATGCCGGCGACAACGGCATCCTCCAGACGATCTCGAACCTGAAGAAGCGCGGGCTCCGGTACTCCGGCGCCGGCAAGGACGCGACGGCCGCCAGGAAGCCGGCGATCCTCGATGCCAACGGGACGAAGGTCGGCATCCTCGCCTACGACGCGATCGCGCCGGGGTACCACGCAGCCACCGGCGAGCCCGGCAGCGCCAAGCTCACGTTCAAGAACGTCCAGGCGGACATCAAGAAGGCGCGCAAGGCGGGCGCCGACGTCGTGATCGTCTTCCCGCACTGGGGCACGGAGTACAAGTACAGCCCGTTCGCGAACCAGCAACGGCTGGCCCGCCGCATCCTCGACGCCGGCGCCGACATGATCATCGGCAACCACGCCCACTACGCCGCCGCGGTCGAGATCTACAAGGGCAAGCCCATCTGGTACGCGCTCGGCAACTTCGTGTTCGACCAGACCTGGTCCGAGCCGACGATGGAGGGGATCACCCTCGAACTGACCTTCGAGGGCGCCGAACTGCGGCAGATCCGGATGCGGCCGCACATCATCCTCGACAAGGCACAGCCCAACTTCCTCGATCCGGCCGACGACGGCCGGGTCGTGCTCGGCTCGATCTACGACGCGTCGCGGGGACTGCTGCCCTACTAGCTCGCCAGGCCGGCGAAGAGGTCGTCCTCGGGCTTGGGGGTGTCGACGATCGACTCGCGGAGGATGAACGCCTCCTTCGACCACCCTTCGCGCCAGCCGTCGAGACCGAACGACATGAACGGCTGGTCCTCGGCGATCTGGGTCACGTGCTCCTTGAGCGCTGCCCATTTGCGCTCGATCGGCGAGCCGGAGATGTCGACCCAGGTCGTGACGGATTCGTCGGGGACGAGCATCCGGGCCTGGAAGGCCTCGAACTCCGCGAGCTGTTCCGGCGTCGCATCGGGTGGCGGCGCCCACGGATTGGCCTTGCCGAGTTCCTCCATCCGGTCGCGCATCGCGGTCCGGACCGATGCCGGGATCGCCTGCTCGTAGAGCTTGGCGGGCGCCCACGGCGCGAGCCCGCCCTCCTCGACCGATGGTCCGCTGCCGCCGTGCTCCGGCGCGAGCTGCTCCGGATACCACGCCGGATCGCCCGCGCGCGGGAACGCACGGACGGCGACGTCATGGGTGCGGATGTGATCGGGATGGCCGTACCCGCCGAAGTCGTTGTACGTCGTCACGACGTCAGGCTGGTAGCGGCGGATGAGCCAGACCAGCCGCCGCGCCGCCTCGTCCAGGTCGGCCTGCCAGAACGACCGCGGATCGAGGTTCCCGACCCGACCCATCATGTCCGAGTCGTGGTAGCCGAGGTTCTCCCACTCGGTGACCCCGAGATGACCCATGGCCCGTTCCAGCTCGCCGGCCCGGATCTCACCGAGGCGACGATGGTTGTCCGGCGTGTCCATGTCCGGGACGACGATCTCGCCCATCTCCCCGCGCGTGCACGTCACGAGCACCACGCGGCGACCGGCGTCGACCGCTTTGGCCATCGTCCCACCTGTCCCGATCGTCTCGTCGTCAGGGTGGGCGTGGACGGTCATCAGCGTCGGGACGTGGTCGGTGGTCATGGCGTCGATGCTAACGCGAGCGCGGGGCCCGGTACTTTCGGGCCATGCCCGGGGTGGGACGTGCACGGGCGCACCGGTGTGGCCGCGCACCGTGGCGAAGGCAGCGGTACGTATGGGCCACCCACCCTGGCGGGACCTTCGGGCGACCATCCGCCCATGATCCAAAGTCTCGGACGACGCCTCTCCCTCATCTTCGACCGCGGCGCCGAGGACCCTGACGCACCCGGTGTCCCGCATCCCGGCGCCGCCGTCCTTCACCCGCTCGTCGACTTCGTGGCGTACGCGGATGACTGCATGCTGTCGGGCCGCATCCGCCTTCGCGCCGACCGGCTCACCGACATGCTCAACGACCACGAGGAGCTGCATCTCGTCGATGTCCTCGTCCAGTCGGTGGTCGAGCGCGAGTCGGTCGAGGTCCGCGAGGTCGTCGTCCCGCGGGACGAGCTGCTGCTGGTCCACGCCACTGGGCCGCGCGGTGACCTCACGCGCCGCACGAGGACGCGCTTGACCCACGTCGCGCTGACCGTCGATCGGTACCGCGTCCGCGGCTATCTCCACGCGGCCCCATTCATCGACGCCTTGTCGGCCCTCCATCGACGGAGCCCGATGGTGCCGCTGACGGACGCGGTGATCGACTATCCGATCGGCGACGAGTGGCATCGCCAACGCGTGAGCACGCTCATCGTGAACCGGAGCGCCATCGACACCATCGTCGAGACGCCAGACCACGATGTGAGCGTCGTCGACAACGACCCGAGCGAGCTGGAGGTCCGCACCGGCGACCTCGCGGCCATCCTCGGGGGCGCCGCCGGCGTGCCCGACCCGGCAGGTACCGCCTAGCCCTCCCGACTCGCCCACCCGCGGCGCTACCATCGCCGCGATGTCCGTCGATCCCGCCCCGACCCGCGGTCCGCTGTCGGGGATCCGGGTCGTCGACCTGTCCACGGTCCTGGCCGGTCCGTACGCCACGATGGTCCTGGCGGACCTCGGCGCGGACGTCATCAAGGTCGAGCCACCGGAGGGCGACGCGACACGCGGCTGGGGGCCGCCGTGGGTCGGTGACTCGGGAGCCGGCACCCGCACGGCCGCGTACTACCTCGCAGTCAACCGGAACAAGCGGTCGCTGCGCCTCGACCTGAAGTCCGCGGAGGGCGCCGACGTGCTGCGGCGTCTCCTGGTCCGCGGCGACGTCCTCGTCGAGAACCTACGGGTCGGCTCGCTCGATCGGCTCGGGTTCGATGACGAGAGTCTTCGGGCGCTGAATCCCGGCCTGATCCACCTCGCGATCAGCGGCTACGGGACGACCGGACCGGGCGCCGATCGCCCCGGCTACGACTTCGTGATCCAGGCCGTCGGCGGGCTCATGTCGATCACCGGGGATCGCGACGAGGACGGCGGGCGCCCGACGAAGGTCGGTGTCGCGATCAGCGACGTCGTCACAGGGCTGTACGCGGCGATCGGCATCCTCGCGGGCCTGATCGGCCGGGCCGACGACCGCCGAGGGCAACGCGTCGACGTGTCGCTGCTTGCCTCGACGCTGGCGGTGCTCGTGAACCAGGCGCAGAACGCGTTCGTGACCGGCCGTTCACCCGGACGCCTCGGGAACGCGCACCCCAACATCGTCCCGTACGAGACGTTCGCGACCGCCGACGGCGAGATCGCGGTCGGCGTCGGATCCGAACGGCAATGGCCGCGGTTCTGCGAGGCGATCGGACTCCCGGCGCTCGCCGCGGACCCGCGGTTCGCGACGAACGGTGACCGCGTCGATCACCGCGAGGCACTTCGCCCACTGATCGCGGAACGGCTGCTGCGGCGCCCGACCGCCCAGTGGACCGCCGACCTCGACGCGGCCCAGGTCCCGAACGGTGCCGTCGCCGACATCCTGGCCGCGTTCGACTCGCCGGAGGCGAGGTCGCTCGGCATGGCCGCCGACATCGAGCACCCGTCCCTTGGCGTGCTCCGACAGGCGGGCGTGCCGCTCGTCTTCGAGGCGACACCGGGCGCGATCCGCACCGCGCCGCCACTGCTCGGCGAGCACACCGATGAGGTGCTCGGCGACCTCGGCTTCAGCGCCGCGGAGATCGCCGCACTCCGGGAGACCGGCGCGGTCTGAGCATCGACATCCGTCCATGGCCGCTGCCCCAGGCGATCGACCCCGCCGTGCAGACCTGCACGAGACCGGGCCGAGGGCGCCTCGGGCGCTGCTAGACTCGGCCGGCCCTGACCACCCGACCTGGAGGCCGTGCCGACATGACCGATGACCGCGAGCGCTGGGCTCTGATCCTCGGCGCGTCATCCGGCATGGGTGAGGCGACGGCGCTGACGCTTGCGAAGGCCGGCTACCGGATCTGCGGTATCCACCTCGACTTCCGCGCCGCGCTGGCCCACGTCGACGAGGTCAAGGCGGGCATCGATGCGGCCGGGTCCGAGGCACTGTTCATCAACATGAACGCCGCCGACGACGAGAAACGGGCCGCCGCGATCGAGACGCTTCGCGAGCGCTTCGATCGTTCGCGGTCCGAGGGTCGAGAGCCGTACGTCCGAGTCGTGATGCATTCGCTCGCCTTCGGCTCGCTCGTGCCGTTCCTCAGCGAGGATCCGAAGGCCGGCGTGGACCGCAAGAAGATGGAGATGACCCAGGACGTCATGGCGAACAGCCTCGTCTACTGGGTGCAGGATCTGTGGCGCGGCGGGTTCCTCGGACAGGGCTCGAAGGTCTACGCGATGACCTCGGAGGGCTCGACCCGGGTCGTGCCGTCGTATGGCGTCGTCTCGTCGGCGAAGGCCGCGCTCGAATCGCATATCCGGCAGCTGGCCATGGAGCTGGCCCGCCACGGGACGGGCGTGACGGCGAACTGCATCCGGGCGGGGGTCACGGTGACGCCGGCACTGCTCAAGATCCCCGAGTCGCAGACGATGATCGACATCACGATGAAGCGGAACCCGACCGGCCGGATGACGACGCCACAGGACGTCGCGAACGCGATCCTCGCGCTGTCCGGCGAGGGGACCGAGTTCATCAACGGCGACATCATCAGCGTCGACGGGGGCGAGTTCGTCACCGGTTCCTGACGCCGTATGACCGGCAGGGTGATCGTCGTCGGCTCGGTGAACGTCGATCTCGTCGTGACGGCGCATCGACTGCCGGCGCCCGGTGAGACGGTGATCGGTGGTCGATTCGCCCAGCATCACGGTGGCAAAGGCGGGAACCAGGCGGTCGCATCGGCTCGGCTTGGCGCGCCGACCTCGTTCGTCGGGGCCGTCGGCAGCGACGACTTCGGGCGTGCGGCCCGGGAGGCGCTCGAGTCCGAGGGCGTCGATGTCGCCGAGCTCCGCGCGCTGCCCGACGCGCCGACCGGGGTTGCGCTGATCCTGGTCGATGCGCGCGGTGAGAACAGCATCGCGGTCGCCTCCGGCGCGAACGGCGCGCTGGCCCCGAGCGACGTCAAGGAGTCCTTGCGCCGACTGGCACCGACCCACGGCGATGTCGTCCTCGCCGGTCACGAGATCCCGACCGAGTCGGCCGCCGCAGCGTTGCGTGTCGGCCGGGCCGCGGGTGCGACGACGATCCTCAACCCGGCTCCCGCCGGCGGTCTGGACGAGGCGACCGTCGCCATGGCCGACCTCGTCACGCCGAACGAGGGCGAGCTGGCGACCCTGCTCGCCGCCGGCGTCCGGCCGCAGCGTCTGCTCGTCAGCCGTGGCGCGGACGGCGCCGAGTTGCGCATCGACGACGCCGTGACCCGGATCCCGGCACTCGAGGTCGATGCCGTCGATACGGTCGGTGCGGGGGACACGCTGAATGGCGCGCTCGCCGCGGCACTGGCCCTTGGCCAGCCGCTTGACCAGGCGGCACGCCGGGCCGTG
>DATHTG010000361.1:0-8375 GCA_035463515.1 Candidatus Limnocylindrales bacterium | reverse complement strand
AGGCCATGGAGGAGGCGCTGCCCCACGGCCTGGAGGAGCCGGTCGCCGGCGGAATGACCGAGCGTCTCGTTGATGACCTTGAAGCGGTCGAGGTCGAGCAGGATCACGCCGATCGCGCCGTCGTCCTCGCCGAGCCGATGGCCCGCGAGCGCGTGCGCGATGCGGTCCGACAGCAGCTCGCGGTTCGGCAGGCCCGTGGTGTGGTCGTAGAGCGCGCCACGCTGCGCGACATCGACGAGCCGCGCGTTCTCGAGCCCGATCGAGGCGAGACGGGCGAAGCTGCTCAGCGCATCGACGTCACGTGTGGCCCAGCGACGCGGCGTCTGGCCGGCGGCCAGGCCGAGCACACCGACGACGACGCCCGCTGATTTGAGGGGAGCGGCGATCGTCGCTCCGAGGCCGACCGGTGGATCGGTCGGGCGTCCGGGCCATTCGTCGTAGTCGTCGACGACGAACGGCTGCCCCGTCGTCACGATGACGCCGCCGACGCCCTCGCTCGCGTCCATCGCCGAGCCCTGGAGATGGGCGAACGAGCCGGTGCCGACGCGGAGCACGAGTCGCGACCCGTCGGGATCGAGGAGGTCGATCCACGCGTGTGGCGTCCCCAGGAGCGCGGACGCTCGCGCGAGGATCGTCTCGAGCAAGCCGTCCTGGTCGGTCCGGTCGAGCAGGGCGAGTGCCGTCTCGTCGAGTGCCCGCAGGTACGGATCTGCTGCCTGCTCGGGTTGACCGCGATCGGGCTTGACGAGGTACAGCGCGCGGTCCGCGACGGCCACGAGCTCGTCCTTCGTCCTGCCGTCCTCGGGGTAGCACGCGACACCGGCACTGATCGACACCAGCGCTGCGTCGGAGTGCGCGGCCGACGCCGTCCGTCCGCGAACGGCGCGGCGGATGCGCTCGGCGACGTCATGCGCGACGACACGGTCGGCGCCGGGCAGCAGCGCCGCGAACTCGTCGCCACCGTAACGGTAGAGACGGTCGCTGTCGCGCGTGGCGCGCGTCATGGCCTCCGCGAGCTCGACGAGCAGACCGTCGCCGGCCGGATGGCCGTTGGCGTCGTTGAAGCTCTTGAAGTCATCCAGGTCGAGCATCAGCACCGCGAACGGGCGCCCGGCTTCGACCGCCGCGCCGAGCTCCCGCTGGAACGCGCCGTGATTGCGGAGGCCGGTCAGCGCGTCCTGCTCGGCCCGAACGCGGACCTCGCGGTGCGTCTGAGCGTTCTGCATCGCGATCGACGCCTGACCGGCGAACAGCTTGGTCAGCTCGAACTCGTTCTGGGTGAAGTGCGACTCGCCGTTCCCGAGCCGTCCGACATTCAGCGTGCCGATCGCCTCGCCGTCGACGATGAGCGGAACGACCATGATCGACTCGGGCTCGAACGGCGTGTTCGGGACCTGCACGGTCCGCCGGTCGAGATGAGCATCGTTGGCGAGGACCGCTTCTCCGTGCTGGATGACCCACCCCGTCAATCCGGCGCCGATCGGGCTCTCGTGGGCGAGGATCTCGTCCGCGAACCGATCGCGCGCGATGACGGCGCGCCGTGTCCCGCTCGACCGGTCCGCTCGATAGATCGTCAGTGAGTCATAGGGGACGATGGCGCGCAACGAGTCGGCGATCAGCTCGAGGACGCCGGCCGGATCGAGGGTCGAGAGAAGGCGCTCGTTGACGTCGAGGAGCCGTCGCTGGCCCTCGAGCTGGAGCTCCATCTCGGACTGCTGCCGGCGAAGCCGCTCGACGTTCTCCGCGTTGATGAGCGCTTGCACCGCGGCGGCCGCGAAGATCGTGAGCGTCACCTCGTCGTCGTTGTCGAACCGACCCGTGCCCAGCGCTGAGAGGACGATGACTCCGCGGACGACCTCGTCCTGGATCATCGGGACGATCAGCATCGATTCGGGCTTGCGCTCGCCGACGATGACGACGCGCGGATCCTCGGACGCGTCGTCGAGCCGGAGCGAACGACCGTGCTTGGCCACCCAGCCGGTCACGCCTTCCCCGATCGCCATGCGGAGCGTGTCCATGTCCGGCTCGGTCGTGCCCAGGAACGTGCCCTCGAACGCGATCGGCTCGCACATGCGGGTCTCGTGGTCGACGTGATAGACGCGCACGCTGTCGTGCTCGATGAGGCGCTTGGCCTCCTCGACGATGGCCGCGGCGATCGATGCGCGGTCATGGAGGCCGCTCAGGCGGCCCGCGAGGTCGGCGATCGACGACAGTCGCTCCGCCAGGCCGCGCCGCGAGTCAGCCAGCCGCGCCGATCCGATCGCTGTCGCCATGTGGTCGCCGAAGGCCCGCGCGAGCGCCCGCTCCGAGCGGGTCCACGCATAGGTCTCACGGTGATAGAGCACGAGCAGGCCGAGGACCTCGTCGCCGAACACGAGCGGCACGAAACAGACCGAGCCGACCCCGATCGATCGGTAGACCTCACGGAGGGCAGGCGTCGTGGAGCGCATCGCCCGATCGAGGACACGGACGCGGCGCGAACGAAGGGCGTCCATCCCGGCCGTCCGCGCGTCGCGGGGCAGCGACACGATCGTGTCGACGATGACGTGGGGCAGTCCACGCTGGGCTGCGAGACCGAGTGGACGCTCGGCGGATGCGTCGTAGGTCCACAGTCCGGCACGGTCCACGCCGAACAGGGCGAACGCCTCGTCGATGATGTCGTCGAAGAGGCCGGCGAGGTCGCGGCGACCGCTGACCTTGGCCGCGATCCTGCCGAGCGCGTCTGCGCGGGTCGGGTCGGATGGCGTCGGATGACGGGCGTCGGCGGGCAGCTTCCTGGGTGCGGGGCGTCGTCGATCGGGATGGCGCGTGGGATGCGGGGTCGACATCGCCCCGAAGGTACGTTCTGGTGCCCTTTGGAGCGATAGCCCACTCGTACCGTCGGCCGCGTCCGACTGCAGACCGTGAGATCAGTCGAGGAGCGACCCCACGGTGTCGATGATCACGTTCGCGTCCGCCAGGTCCGCCTCGGTTCCCACGCCGCTGCGCACCCCGATGACGAGCCCAGCTCCGGCCGCCCGTGCCATCGCGAGGTCGGATGGCGTATCGCCCAGAACGGCGACCCGCGACGGGTCGGTCCGGAACGCGTGGCACACGGCGATCACCGCGTCGGGTGCCGGCTTCACCTCGAACCCGTCGTCGCCGCACACGAGCGCCCCGACCTGATCGCGGACACCGAGCGCCTTCAATGTCGCGTCGGTCGGAGCGCGGTCGTCGGTCGTCACGACGGCGATCCGTCGGCCCTCGCCCCGCAGCCGACCGAAGATCGTGCCCAGATCGCCGAGTGGCACGGCCAGCGTCGCGGGATCCGGCACGAACCAGGCCGAGGCGGTGGCCCGGCGCGCCGCCGCGATGCTCGGGCACCATCGACGAAGGACGCGAGCGACCGTCTCCTCGATGCCCGCCATCGTCTCGATCGCGAGTGGGCCGCCGGGAGCCACGCGACCGGTCGTCGGGTCGAAGCCGATCGTCGCGAAGACGTCCGGCGACACGGGTCGTCGGATCACGTCGTCGAGGCGCTCCCCCAACTCGCGCGCCCAGCCGCCCCACATCGCGTGGAAGTCGATGAGGGTGCCGTCCTTGTCGAAGATGACGGCGTCGATGCCGGTCTGGTCGACCGGCCCGCTCGTGCTTACAGCATCGCCTCCGCGGCCGCGACGGCGTCGGTGGGCGGCGGCGGCGTGGCGCTGGCAGCCAGGACCAGGCAGGCCTCGGGCGGGAACGACACCGTGACGGTCGAATCGATGGCAGCAGCCTGGAGGCTGGGGTCGTTGAACGTGTCGAGCGACAGCGTCGTCCCGTTGCCGTCGAGGTTGAGCCGCGTCCGCACGATCGAGCCGAGGAAGCTGACGTCCTCGACCGTGCCGGTCAGCTGGTTCGCACCGCCGCCGGATCCCAGCTCGATGCCCTCGGGCCGGATCGCGACAGTGACCTCGGATCCGTTGCCTGCCTCGATGGCGCCGCCCGCCCGGATCTCCTGCCCGGCAAGGGCGATCCGGCCGCCCGAGGAATCGACGACCTTGGCGTTGAGCAGGTTGAGCGTTCCGACGAACGACGCCACGAAGCGGGTCGTCGGGAAGTTGTAGATATCGGCCGGCGCACCGATCTGCTCGATACGGCCCTCGCTCATCACGACGACGCGATCGGACAGCGACAGCGCCTCCTCCTGATCATGCGTCACGTACACCGTCGTGATGCCCAACTGCCGCTGGATCGCCCGGATCTGGTGCCGCAGCGCCACCCGGATCTTCGCGTCGAGCGCCGACAGCGGCTCGTCGAGCAGTAGCACCTGGGGTTCGATCGCGAGGGCCCGCGCGAGCGCGACGCGCTGCTGCTGTCCGCCGGAGAGCTGCCAGGGGAAGCGGTCGCCGCGGCCGGGCAGGTGGATCAGCTCGAGCAACTCGCCGACCTTCTGCTTGATCTGGTCGCGCGACCTGCCGCGCACCTTCATGCCGAAGCCGATGTTGTCGGCGACGGTCATGTTCGGGAACAGCGCGTAGGACTGGAACACCATCCCGACGTTGCGGCGGTTCGGTGGCCGGTTCGTCACCTCGGCGCCGTCGATGCGGATCGACCCGGCCGTCGGCAGCTCGAAGCCGGCGATCATCCGCAGCGTGGTGGTCTTGCCGCAGCCGGACGGCCCGAGGAACGACACGAACTCGCCCTTCTCGGCGGCGAGATCGAAGTTCTCGACCGCCACGGTCCCGGCGAACTCCTTGCGGACGCCTTCGAGCTCGAGGAATGCCATCCGACCCTCCTAGCGCGCGCCGGCGACCTGGACCCGCGCGCGCGAGCCGCGACCGAGGAACGCGATCAAGATCATCGCCAGCCATGTCAGCCCGAAGCTGATCAGCGAGACGGCCGCCGGCTGGTACGGCTGGTTCCGTCCGAGGAGCGACAGGTAGGGCGCGAACGCCATGTTCCGGGCGAGGACCTGGGCGATCGTGTACTCGCCGATGACGATGGCGAGCGTCAGGAATGCGCCGGACAGGAGCGAGGTCCGGAGGTTCGGGAAGATGACCCGTGCCAGGATCCTGCCCCAACCCGAGCCGAGGCTTTGCGCGGCCTCGGTCAGGGTCCGCACGTCGATCGCCGCCAGCCCCGTATCGACCGCCCGGTACATGTACGGGAACGACAGCACGACGTAGGCGCCGATGAGCATCACGTTGAGGCCCGTGTCGCTGGCGGCCAGCCGAACGGGCCCCTGGCTATAGATGCGGATGAGACCGAATGCGAGGACGACCGGCGGGATGACGAACGGCATCAGCGTCACGAACTCCACGACCGGGCGAAGCCGTGGGACGCGCAGCCGGACCCAGTACGCCGTCGGGACGATGATCAGCAGGCTCACGACGACGGTGATGACGCCGGCCGTGAACGAGTAGCCGAGGCCCCGCAGGAACGCCGGGTCGGCGAACACCTGGCGATAGGCCAGGAAGATGTCTGGCCGCGTCCGGATCGAGTGGAAGAACACCCCGACCAGCGGCAGGATGAAGTAGAGGGCCCCGAGGATGAAGATCACCCAGGCCCACCACGCTCCGAAGCTGCGGCGTTCCCGGCGACCGGCGCGAGCGGCGTCCCCGCCGGCGCGTTTCGCGTTCAACGAGGGCTCGTTCTCCATCACGCCCATCGGCCCGAACGGCCCGCTCTGGCTGCCGCCGCTCATGACCGGAGCCACCGTTCAGCGCGGCGCTGAAGCAGCGTGTACAGGAAGATCGAGATGCCCATGATCACGACCATCCCCATCGCCATGGCGTAGCCCAGCCCGGGGTTGTGCAGCACGTCGCCGCGGATCTGCGAGCTGATGACCAGGGTGACGAGCGGCAGCGTCCCGCCGGTGAGCTGGAAGGCGGTCGCCTGGGCGCCGAAGGCATTCCCGAAGAGCAGGATCATCGTGCCGAGGATCGTCGGCGTGAGGATGGGCAGGCCGACGTACCGCCAGTACTGGAACGCCGAGGCGCCCATGTTCTCGGCCGCCTCGCGCCACTCGCGTCGGAGCCCCTCGAGAGCCGGCGCGATGATCAGGACCATCAGCGGGAACTGGAAATACATGTAGACGACCTCGACCCCGAGCTTCGAGGTGAGGTTCACACCGCGGAACCCGGTGAGCCCGAGGCTCTGCAGGAACGTCGTCAGGAAGCCGAGCGTACCCAGCGTGAAGATGAACGCGAGGGCGAGTGGGATGCCGGCGAAGTTCGAGGCGACACCCGAGAACGTCAGGAGCGCCGTCCGCAGGACGCGGGGCAAGCGCCCGACCGTCACCGATGCCGCGAGCAGGAACCCGAAGAGGCCACCCGCGACGGCGGTGACGATGCTGATCTCGATGCTGTTGCCGAACGCTCCGGGGATGATGCCGGTCGTCAGGTCCGCGTAGTTCTTGAGTGTGAGCGCGCCCTCCGCGTCATTGAGGCTGCCAAAGACGAGGAACGCGACCGGCAGGAACAGGAACGCGGTACAGAACAGGAAGAACGGGACGAGGCCCAGCCACGACCAGTTGAGGCGCGAGCGAGCAGGAGGCGCGATGTGCGCCTCCTGCTCGCGGACCGCGACGGCGTCCGCCACGGTGGCCTGGTCGTTGACTCAGCCGGCTACTGGATGTTCGCTCCGACGGTGCCGTCCCAGCCCTTGGTGATGAGCTCGGTGGCCTTGTTGAGCTGATCCAGTGTCGGGAAGACCGCTCCCTGGACATCCGGCAGCTTCTCGAGCTGCTCCTGCGGGACCTTGCTGTTGGCAGTCAGGTCCTCATAGCGGATCGGGTGGCAGTAGCCCTTGAGCCAGATGTTCTGGCCTTCGTCGCTGTAGAGGAATTCCTGCCACAGCTTCGCCGCGTTCGGGTGCGGCGCGTAGGCGCTGATGCCCTGCACGTACACGCCCGCGAAGCGGCCGGACGCCGGGACGACGACCGCGATCTCCGGGCCGCCGCTGGCGGCCGTGGTGTCGCGGTTCGACAGCGCGTTATAGGTCCATCGGATGGTGATCGGGGTCTCACCGGCCGCGACCGTCGCCGCGGTGGCGATGATCGGCTTGAGGTTGCCGGCGTCGTTCAGCTTCTTGAAGAAGTCGAGGCCGGGCTGGGCGTCGTCCAGCGACCCGCCGTTGGCGAGACCCGCGGCGTACACCGCCTGGATCGCCTGGTTCGACGTCCGAGGATCGCCGGCGAGGGCGACCATGCCGTTGTATTCGGGCTTCAGCAGATCCGCCCAGTCCTGCGGGACGTTCTGGACGACCTGCGTGTTCACCTCGAACGACAGGACGCCGTAGTAATCGCCCCACCAGAACCCCTCAGCATCCTTGGCCGAGTCGGGGATCGTGTCCCAGGTCGCGACCTTGTAGGACTGCAGGAGGTTCTCGGCCTTCGCCGAGGGGCCGAACGACAGGCCGACGTCGATGACGTCCGGCGCCGACGGGCCCGGGTTGTCCTTGTTGGCCTTGATCGCCTCGATCTCGTCGCCGGAGCCGGCGTTCGGGTCGAGCTCGTTCACCTCGAGGCCAGTGCGCTCCTTGAACGTGCTGATGCTCTCGCCGTAGTTGCACCAGTCGTGCGGCAGAGCGATCGTCGAAAGCGTGCCTTCGCCCTTCGCGGCGTCGAGCAGCGCCTGGTCGGGCACGAACTGCTCGTAGCCGCCTGCCGCCGCCGACTCGGACGGCGACGCGCCGGCGCTCTCGGATGGCGCGGTCGACGCGCTCTCGGATGGTGCTGCCGACGGGGCTGCCGACGGAGCGGCGCCGCCTGTGCAGGCGCCGAAGATGATCGCCGACGCGGCGAGCAGACCCGCCCAGCGGGTCAGGTCCCGTTTCATGGTCAACGTGCCTCCTCCAGATCCGTTGCATGACGGTTCGTGGTACTGGACCCGGCCGAGGCCTCCTCATCCTCGAGCCATCCCGGGAGGCGGACTGGGGACCGCGCTCCGGTGTCGGTGCATTGCACCTCCCACGTCCCCGGGCGTCAAGACTCTGTGGCCGGTTTGTTGACGAGAGATGTGCTGACAATGGGCACGCGACGCGCCTGGGACGCGGGTTCAGCCCCGAAGTCGGGTCATCTCGCGGTCGAACAGCGGCTCCGCCGCGACGGTCGCCGGTACGTCCTCGCCGAAGTAGCGGATCTCGACGCGCTGCCCGGGCTCCGCGGCGGCCGCCGGCAGCCAGGCGTACGCGATGGCCGATCCGACCGTGTACCCGAACCCCGCGCTGGTGACGTAACCCGCTGGCCTGCCATCGATGTGGACGGGCTCCTTGCCCATCACGACTGCGGCGGGATCGTCGATGAGGAGCGGGACGAGCCGTCGTCGGACGGTGTCCGCGCTCTTTCCCTCGAGTGCGGACCGTCCGACGAAATCGCCCTTGTCCATCCGGACAGCGAAGCCGAGGCCGGCCTC
>DATHTG010000360.1:0-5448 GCA_035463515.1 Candidatus Limnocylindrales bacterium | reverse complement strand
GACCAGGGCTACCTCGACTTGCTCGTGGGCAATCTCCTCGCCAACGCGGACAAGTACAGCCCCCCCGGTGAGCCGATCGAGGTCATGCTCCGGCGGGTCGGCCGCGAGGCGTGGGTCACGATCCGCGACAGGGGCATCGGTATCCCGCGAGAGAACGTCGATCGCCTCTTCACCGCCTTCTATCGGACCGATGCCGCGCGACGCCTGACCGGTGGCCTGGGTATCGGTTTGAGCGCCAGCAAGCACGTCGTGGCGTTGCTCGGTGGGCGGATCTGGGCGAGCCCGCGCGACGGCGGAGGATCCGAATTCGGCTTCGCGTTGCCGCTGGCGGAGGAGCGATTAGACTAACCCGCGTGGCTGACCCCCAAGCCCTCCGTCACACGTCGGATGCACTGCTCGCCCAGTTGTCCGAGCTCGAGGAGCTCGAGCGGACCAAGCGTGCCCTGCAGCCGGGATCGCGTGCCCAGGTCCGACTGAGCCGGCGCGTCGAGTCGCTCGCCCGCAAGGTCCTCAGCATCGCCGGTCAGCAGACGGATCTCGTCGAGACGATCGCCGAGATGGCGGACGAGACCAGCGGCCACCAGACCCGGGAACCGCACGTCATCCTGTCGGAGTGGCGCGTGGCCGAGCGTGCCATGGAAGCAGAGAAGCCAGGTTCGTCAGCGTGGCAGTCGGCGCGCGCCGACGTCGACCGGCTGCGGGCCGAGTATCGGCGTGCGTTCACGGAGCGCGGCCGGCGCGACTGACGGGCTGCGGCCCACGACCTTTGGCCCACGGTGGGAGGCGGATTCGACTATGCCGTCACGGCGGGGCCGACGTCTACGGTAGGCCGGGGACGGGCGAACGAACCGGAGGCCTGACGATCCTCGCATCGACGCGGGCCCGCGCCCGCCATCGGACCAGCGTCGCGCGGCAGACCACGACCGCCAGCCGACGCCTTCTCTCAAGCCCGGCTGTGCTGCTCACGGCCGGTCTCGGCGCGCCAGCCATCGCGGCCGCGCTCGCCTCCGGCCGTCTGCACGCCGCACTCGTATCGGCGATCCTCGCGGCTGCCGGTGCCGCCGTGCAGTGGCTCGTCGCGCTCACCGGTTGGCGGGCCAGGGTCAGCAGCGGCCGGGTCACATGGCTGCAGCTCACCGTCGCGATCGTCCTTGCGGCGATCCTGATCGAACTCGTGATCCCTGCGTCGTTCTCGCTGTACATCCCGGTCGTCGGCCTGGCCGCGGCGATCGGCATCCGGCAGGGGCTGGTGATCGCATCGATCGCCGGGGTGCTGTATCTGCTGCCGGTGTTCGTCCATAGCGGGCCCATCGACCAGACGCTGTTCGCGCGCGCGATGGCCGGCGTTGCGATCTCGGCGCTCGTCGCGGCCGGTGCCAGGTTCTATGTGAGCCGGCTCGAGCGCGTGACGGCCGAGCTCCGCGAGGGCAACGCCCGCGAACGGGCCCGACTCAGGCAGATCGCCGGTATCGAGGCGGTCGGTCGCTCACTCGCGGCCGGTCCGACGACCGACGCACTGAGCAAGGTCATGGACGTGCTGGTCGAGCGGTTCGGGTACCAGTACGTGTCGATCTACCTTGCCCAGCCCGACGGCTCGCTGCACCTCGGCGCGCAACGCGGCTATGACACGACCGTCGATCAGTTCGACGGAACGTCGGGCGTCGTGGGCCGAGTGATGCGCACGCGCGAGCCGGAGCTCATCCGTGACGTGGCGACCGACCCGGAGTACGTCTCGGCGAACGCGGACGTGACGAGCGAGATCTGCGCGCCACTGATCGTGGGCGGCGAGTTCCTCGGCATCGTCAATGTCGAGTCCGTCGGACGGCGGCTCGATCCGACCGATCTGCGGCTGGTCACCTCGGTCGCCGACAGCCTCGCGACCTACGTTGCCCTGGGTCGGGAACGCGAGCGGCTTGCCGACCTCGCCGTCCGCGACCCGCTCACCGGCGTCCACAACCGGCGCTACCTCGACGATTCGCTCCGGCGCCTGTTCGCCGCGCGCGCTCGGCAGCATCCGCTGCGGCGTGACTGGGTGTCCATCATCCTCTTCGACCTGGATCACTTCGGCCAGCTCAACAAGCAGTACGGCCTCGCCGTCGGCGATGAGGCGCTCCGCGCGTTCGGCCGACTGCTCGCCGACCGATTCCGCGAGGCCGATCTCGTGGCCCGCTACGGCGGCGAAGAGTTCCTCGTGGTCCTGGTGGATGCGAGGCTCGCCGATGCCGAGCGCCGCGGGGACGACCTCCGCCAGGCGTTCGCCGCGAAGACGAAGGAGCTCGGGCAGCCTGTCACGGTATCGGCGGGCTGCAGCGCGATGGCGCCTGACGACGTCTCGGACCCAGAGTCACTGATCGCGACCGCTGACGCGGCGCTGAGCATGGCGAAACGCTCGGGACGGGATCGGGTCGTCGCGGCCGGCTAGCGCAGTTCAGGGCTCCTCGGCGGCATCGGCCAGCTCACGTTCAGCCGCGGTCTTCGGCACGAGCCGTCGCGCGAGGCGCTCGCTTTCGGCCGAAAGTTCCGCGACGCGCTGATCGCTCGGGTCGAGGGTGGACTTCTCTTCTTCGATCGCCTGGAGGCGGGCAGCGTCGGCTGCGATGTCCTCGGCGGTCGCCTGAAGGTCGCGCTCAAGCTCCGACATGGCCCTCACCGGTCTTGCGCGAGATCATGCCTGCGGCGTCCACGCCCCATCTCGGTAGCAGTACCAGAGCGTGTACGGCTCGCTGGCGAGCTCGCGCGGCCTGACGACCGCGGAAGGATAGCGCTCCCTGAGGCGCGCTTCGAACCGATCGGCAGTCAGTCGACTGTCGGAGAACAGCGATTCGGCGTACGCCACGAACTCGTGGTCCGTACGCGGGTTCAGGACGAGCGCACTCGGCACCACGTCGACCTCGTGTGCGTGATGCGATCCTGACCACGCCGCCATCGCGGCCATCGACAGCATGCGCCTGATGCAGTTTCAGAGCTCTCGCAAACGCTGGGTCAGGCAGGGGCGTCTTCGGCGTCCTCCGTCGGCGCAGCCGCGGGCAATTCGAATGTGTCGCCGGGCAACAGCCGCGGGATGATCACGTCTGGCGCCGTCTGGCTCGCGGCCTCGATGAACCGTTCGCCAGGCCCCTCGAAACGGTGACGGCGCACGCGCCCGAGCCCCATCGGCCAGAGCGTCCCCCAATGGACGGCGACGGCCGCTCGCGGCTTGAGGAGGCGCAGCGCGGACGCAGCGGTCGTCGGGTCGAGGTGGCCGCTGCGCAATGTCGGCCCCCAGCCACCGATCGGCACGATCGCGAGGTCGAGATCGGACGCGAGGTCCGCCATACCGGGGAAGAGGTCGGTGTCGCCCGCGAAGTAGACCCGGTCCTCGCCCTCGAGGACGTACCCGAGCGCTGGGGCGGCCGGGCCGAATGGCATCCGCCGGCCGTCATGCGCGGCTGGTACCGCGCGGATCGTGACGTCGCCGACGGTCGTCGTCTCGTCGACGTCGAGCTCGCGGACGTCGCCGAAACCGAGTCGCCGGGCGAGTCGGCCGGCTCCCCGCGGGACGACGACGGCGGCACTCCTGTCGAGCTGCCGAAGGCTGGCCAGATGGAAATGGTCCTGGTGGGCGTGGGACACCACGATCGCGTCGACCGGCTCGACCTCCAGGTCGGGCGATCTCCCGCGCCGGCGGACCGGGCCGATCCCGCCAGCCAGCAACGGATCGAACAGGAACCGCTTGCCGGACATCTCGAGACGCACCGTCGCGTGGCCGAACCAGCGCAGATGGGTCAACGGACGTCGGCCTGCCTGAACATCGTGACGAAATCCTCGCCGTGCACTTCGGTGTACGAGTCGAACTCCAGCAGGCGTCCATCGCCGTGCGGCATCCGGAATCGCGATTCGGCCGCCCCGACCTCGGCGAGGATCTCGAGCATCACACCGACCTGATCGGTCGACCCGGGCGTGACGAACTCCTGCCAGTGGTGTCCGACCATCGACCGGCCGAAGAACGCCTCGGCCTGCTCGTTCGCTTCGAGGATCAGGGCCTGGGCGTCGTATCGGACGCGCGGTGTGTCCGGCCCGCGCCACCACGGCTCGGAGGAACTCTCGACCCCGTCATGATCGCGCTGCGCGGTCCAAAGATCACCGTCCTCGCGGACCGACGCATGCGGATACAGACGCCGCAATCGGAGCGCGAGACCCTCCGGTGTCGCCTCGGGCATCCGATCCAGCGCGCGCTGTGCATAGACGCGGAAAGCCACGTCCGTTGCCGGGACGTACGAGATCGAGACCGGCCTGCCGACGACGGTCGCGGTCGATGGGACATCGACATCGTCGGCCAGGCGGAAGACACCCACGATCCGGTCGCCGACGAGATGGGCATGGATGTCGACGGCGATCACGTCGCCGGTCAACGGCCGAACGAGGACCGTCGCGTCGAGCGGCTTGCCCTCCAGCACGATCCGGAACAGGCCCATCGAGTCGTCCAGCGTCCCGGGCATCACGAAGTCCGTGAAGTGATGGCTCGCAACGTCGTTGACGTCCATGCCCAGGAGGCCGGCCCCTGTCGCGTTGGCCTCGACGTTCCATCCGTCCGCCGACAGGACGACCCGCGGGAGATGGGGGTCGTCCCACCAGTCGCCGACCAGCGAAGAGCTCCAGGAACCGTCCCGGTAGACGTACCAACCAGGCGCGCCCGAGATCATCCGTTCGCGGACGACGACCCGAGGGAAGATCCGCCTCAGGCGCTGCTCGAGCTCACGGGGCGTCGTCAACGGCACCAGGCCGTGGACGTGCTCGCGGAACGCGGCGTCCGATGCCGGGATCGTGATGAGGGCTGGCTCGACTGGGCGAGTGGACATGACGCACCCGGCATCATCGCGGTCCGGCCGGTCCTGCCGTATTGCAGGCTCATTGCATGAGTCGCGCCGCGCGTTGCGTATCACTACGCCGGCGTGCGGAACGGTCACCGGAGAGATACGCACCTGCAATCGTCCGGACCGCACCGTTCCCACCGCGTGACTGCGAGCCATCGACACTCCTCTCGGCCCCCGTCGTCACCGCTCGAGATCGCATGCCGCACCTTGGACCCTTCCTGGCGAGCGCGCCGTTCGACGCCACCGATCCATCAGGCGTCCTAAGAGGCGCGCGCCGGATCGTCGTGCTCCGGCTCGACAACGCCGGCGACGTGATCCTCGCGGGCCCCGCCCTCCGTGCCCTCCGTGCCGTCCTTCCGGGCTCCGAGCTCGTGATGGTCACGTCGCGTCAGGGATCCGCCGCAGCCGAGCTGTTGCCGTGGGTCGACGAGATCGTGCTATGGCGCGCGCTGTGGCAGGACACGAGCGGTGCCCTCGCCTTCGATCCCGCCCGCGAGTTCGAGGCGATCGACCGGCTTCGGGCGTTGCGGGCCGACGCCGCGCTCATCCTCACGAGCTTCAGCCAGACCCCGTTCGCCGCCGCGTATGCCTGCTA
>DATHTG010000359.1:0-2854 GCA_035463515.1 Candidatus Limnocylindrales bacterium | reverse complement strand
CCGGGTGACAGCGGACGTCGCCGGTGGCGGCCGACTCGTGTCGGAGTGGCGGGGTCGGTTCGATCTCCAGCCGGATCGGGACGGCATGGAGGCATCGGCGCGCGTCGTCGTCGAGGGCAACCCGCCGTTCGAGACGATCGTCCGCGGCGACCTCTTCCTCGATACGTACCCGCCGACGGGCGCCCGCGCGATGGCCGCCGTTCGACCGCTTCGACTGCTTCCGCCCGGGCTCCACACGATCGACGAGCTCGCCCAGCGACCTGTCTTCGCGTGATGGACGACGTGGGACGGTCCGACCGTCGGGAGCGGTTCCACGCGTTGCATCGCGACGGCCTCTTCGTCATGCCGAACGCCTGGGATGTCGGGTCGGCGCGGCTGCTGGTGTCGGTGGGTTTCCAGGCGATCGCGACGACGAGCTCGGGGCACGCCGCCTCGCTGGGCCGGGCGGATCAGCAGGTGACGCGGAACGAGCTGCTTGCTCACGTGGAGGCGCTGGCGGCCGCCGTCGATGTGCCCCTCAGCGTCGATGCCGAACGGTGCTTCGCTGACGACGCGGCCGGTGTCGCCGAGACCGTCGAGCTGATCGCAGGCGCGGGTGCTGCCGGCTGTTCGATCGAGGACTACGACCCCGCGACCGATGCCATCGACGCGATCGACGTCGCGACCGAGCGGGTGGCGGCCGCCAGCGAAGCGGCGAGAAAGCACGGCATGGTGCTGACCGCTCGTGCCGAGAACCACCTGCACGAGATCGATGACCTCGAGGACACGATCGAGCGGCTGCGGGCCTATCGATCGGCCGGTGCGGACTGCGTCTACGCGCCGGGGCTCGTCGATCCCGGCCAGATCGAGCGGCTTGTCAAAGCGGTCGATGCGCCCGTGAACGTCCTCGCGATGCGAGGCGGTCCCGCCGTTCCGGATCTGGCGGCGCTCGGTGTCCGGCGCGTCTCGACCGGCGGGCACCTGGCCAGGGTGGCCTACGGCGCGCTCCTCGCCGCCGCGAGAGAGCTGCAGTCGACCGGGACCTACGGCTACCTCGACTCGGCCGTCTCGACGAAGGACCTCGAGGAGGCATTGGAGGTGGCTCGCCCGTCCGACTGAGCGTCGGCCAGGTCACGACGCGCGACGAGATACCACGTCTCGACCTCGCCCTTGCCCTTGACGTCGACCGTCCCTCGGTACTCGCACACGAACTCGTCCTTGATGAGGTCGTACGTGGCCCGCGTGATCTGGATCCGATCGGCGGTGCCGTGCGACTCCATGCGGCTGGCGGTGTTCACGGCGTCGCCCCAGAGGTCGTAGAGGAAGCGCTTCCGACCGATCACGCCCGCGACGACCGGCCCGGAGTTGATACCGATCCGGAGCTCGAGGTCGAGGTCCCCGACGACGCCGTCCGCGTGTGTGGCAGCCACCATGTCGAGCGCGAGGAACGCCAACGCACGGGCGTGGTCGGGTCGGGGTTCGGGGACGCCGGCCGCGACCATGTACGCGTCGCCGATCGTCTTGATCTTCTCGAGCCCGTAGCGGTCGGCGAGCACGTCGAAATGGCCGAACAGTCGGTCGAGCATCTCGACGACCTCGGTCGCCGTCAGACCGCTCGACCGCGGCGTGAAGTCGACCACATCGGCGAACAGCACCGACGCCGCCGGGAACTGGTCGGCGATCGTCTGTGGCGACTCCTTGAGTCGCTCCGCGATGGAGCCGGGCAGGATGCTGAGCAGCAGGTTCTCCGCCCGCGCCTGTGCGACCTGCAGCCCTGCGTGCGCTTCCTGGCGTTGCTTCGCGAAGAGCGCCAGGAGCGTGAACACGATCGCACCGCCCACCGAGACGTTCAGGGCGATCATCATGTTCGAGAACCACTCCGGCAGCGGCGACTCGCCGCCGAGCAGGAAGGCCGCGATGCCGGACCCGAGGAACAGGGCGAGCCACACACCGAACCAGCGGATGCCCGAGCCGAGACCTCGGAACACGAGCGCACCGAGCGGCGCGAGGATGCCCCAGAACCCGACGCCACCCGTCGGCAGCCAGCCACCGATGAAGATCATCGACAGCGTGGGCGCCGCGGCGATGTCGAGCAGCTGGATGTCGAGCAGCTGGTTGAAGTTCCTCGTCCGCGCGAACAGCGCGATCGATGCGACCGAGATCACGGCGTAGATCACGGCGACCCAGCCGGTCCACGCGCCGAACGCCAGGTACAGGACTGCCCAGATCCCGGCGATCGGGAGGATCAGGATCGCGACGAGGACGAGGAGCGCCTTCTGGAGTCGCGTTTCCTCGTCGTCCCCCGGTTCCGCGCCGACCTCGGCGAGCCGTACCAGGACCGCGTCGAGCTGCCGCCGGAACGTCGTCACGTTGCGAGGATAGGCGCGGAAGCGACGGTCAGAAGCATTCGCGCGCCGGCTTCGCCAGCGGGCTGAGGACGGGTTCGTCGATCATCGTCGGCTCGACACAGGTGGGCTCGGTGGCAGGTCGCTCCGTTCCGCGGTCCCGGAGCGTGGCGAACGCGAACGCCGAAAGCCCGAGCCCGATGACGCCGGCGATCGCGGCCGCGACGTGCATGCCGTCGACGAAGGCGGACGTCGCGACGGCGAGCAGTTCATTCGCGGTGCCGGTCGGGAGGGTGCTCGCCACGCCGACCGCGCCGCCGAGCGTGTCTCGCGCGGCTATCGCCGCGTCGGCCGGTACGCCGGCCAGGTGGCTCGGCGCGAGGCCGCTGCGATAGATCGCGACGCCGATGCTGCCGAGCAGCGCGATACCGAGCGCTCCGCCGAGTTCGGCGCCCGTCTCGCTGATACCCGATGCCGCTCCGGCTCGTTCTGGCGGAGCCGAACCGACGATGAGCTCGGTCGTGAGACCG
>DATHTG010000358.1:0-1854 GCA_035463515.1 Candidatus Limnocylindrales bacterium | reverse complement strand
AAGGCCGGGCAGACGATCATCCGCTCGGTCGATGCCCGGTTCAGCGTGGCCTGGTCGGCTACCGACAACATCGGCGTGGTCCGCTACCAGTGGCGGACGCGCTCGCGGCCGGCGGGAGTCGCGTCGGCGACCACGACGACGACCTCCAGCAGCGGCACCTTCCGGTTCGGTGTCGGGAGCTGGGACCTCGACGTTCGCGCCGTCGACGCCGTAGGGAATGCCAGCCCATGGCGGACGATCCGCATCGTCGTGCCGCGAGATGACCGCGCGTTCGCGTTCGACACCGGCACAGCCCGCCGGTCCGCAACGACTGCGTACCGAGAGACCCTGACGCTCAACGGAACGCCGGGAAGCAGCCTGACCCTGACGTCCGATGACGGGACCGCGCTGTACGTGATCGGTCGCGTGGGGCCTGCCTACGGGCGGATGCGCATCACGGTCGACGGCGTCTCGACGATCGTCGACACCGGGTTCTACAAGGGCAACCGCGCGACGAAGAACATCGATCGACTGATCCTGTTCAGCCAGACCCTCACCGCAGGACCGCACACCGTGACGATCACCAACGTCGGCTCGAAGTCACGGGTCACGATCGCGATCGACGCGATCGACTTCGCTCGCTAGGGTCGCCACGGTCCTCCAGGGATACACCCTGGGGGTATTGACAAGCGCTTGACAGAGCGGACAGCGAGAGGCATCCTCGGGCCTATCCGGGCTTGTCAAGACTTGACAGGCCCACAGGTGTGTTCGGGACCGCGCGAAGCGTCGCATGCCGACGTCTGGCGGCGGTCCGAGGATGCGAAACGGGCACGTCACCTGGTCAGTGACGGGTAAGGAGCGGAGTTTGTCGGTCGGCGTCACCGCCGAGGTCAAGAGCAAGATGTCCGTCGTCGACGTCGTCGGCGAGAGCGTCACCCTCAAGAAGGCTGGCACGACCTACAAGGGCCTGTGCCCGTTCCACGGGGAGAAGACGCCGTCGTTCGTCGTCACGCCCGTCCGGGATTCCTGGCATTGCTTCGGCTGCGGTAAGGGCGGCGACATCTTCAGCTTCCTGATGGAGCGCGACGGGCTGTCGTTCCCTGAGGCGCTTCGAATGCTGGCCGCCAAGGCCGGCGTCGAGATCGACGAGCGGACCAAGCGCGAAGATGCGCGCAAGAAGCGGCTCCGGGACACGCTCGAGACCGCGATCGCCTGGTACCACGCGGTCCTTCTGCGATCGAAGGCCGGTGAGCCGGCTCTGGCGTACCTGCGCGGTCGTGGCTTCACCGACGAGACGATCGAGGCCAACCAGCTCGGCTGGGCACCGGCGGGTTGGGATGTCATGGCCCGACAACTCCAGGCGAAGCGCGCCATCGATCCGAGCGACCTCGTCGAGGTCGGACTCGCGAGCCCGAGCCAGCGCGGCCGTGGCGTCATCGACAAGTTCCGGGCGCGCGTCCTCTTCCCGATCCGTGACCAGAACGGGAACGCCGTGGGGCTCGGCGGTCGACTCCTGGAGGGGGAGGGCCCGAAATACCTCAACTCGCCAGCGACGCCGCTGTTCGACAAGAGCCGGACGCTCTACCTGATCGACAAGGCGAAGGGTGCGATCCGAAAGAGCGAGCAGGCGATCATCGTCGAGGGCTACACGGATGCGCTCATGGCCCACCAGGCCGGCTTCGACAACGTCGTCGCGAGCCTAGGAACTGCGTTGACTCCAAACCAGATCGGGCTGCTGACGCGCTACGCGAAGCGCATCGCGCTCGCGTACGACGTCGACCCGGCGGGCCAGAAGGCCGGCGCGTTCGGCGCGCAGGCGCTGTCCTCGCTGATCGGCCAGCTGGCCGCAACCGAGAGTGGGATCGAGCTCGACGA
>DATHTG010000357.1:0-4040 GCA_035463515.1 Candidatus Limnocylindrales bacterium | reverse complement strand
TCCCGGTCGGCGCCGCCGATGAGCCGGTCGACGACGGTGGTGCCGCCGTCCTTGCCGCTCGCGCGCTGACCGAGGGAACGGAGCGGTATGACGCGATCGGTCTCACCGAGGCCGCCGAACGGCTCGGGGCGTCGCTCCACGCCGAGGCCGGCTGGGATGCGACGAGCGTCGGGGTCGACGTCCCGTCCGCGCGTCTCGGGCCGGCGCTGGAGCTGCTCGCGGAGGTCCTCCTGCGGCCGACATTCCCGGCCGACGATGTCGACCGGCTGCGCGACGAGCGTCTCAACGACCTGCTGCAGGCGCAGGCGGACCCACGGCGCCGCGCGGACGAGACGTACATCGGGACGATCTATGCCCCGGTTTCGCCCTACCACCGCCCCGCCGCCGGGACCCGGGAGACGGTCGAGGCTCTCGACGCGGCGGCCGCCCGACGCGCCTACGAGCGCATCCTCGATCCGGCGCGGGCCACCTTCGTGGTCGGCGGCGACCTCGGCGGCCAGGACGTCGTCGACTTCGCCGAGCGGCTCTTCAGTGGGTGGGTGCGCCACGACCGTGCGGCGACACCGTCGCAGGTCGTCGACCAGGGAGCCGGCACGGGACGACTGGTCCGTGTCGTGCATCGACCGGGAAGCGTCCAGACCGAGATCCGCGTCGGCCATCCCGGCCTGCCGCGTCGCGTGCCGGATTACCACGCAGTGACCGTGATGGCGGCGATCCTCGGCGGACTGTTCAACTCCCGGTTGAACATGCAGCTCCGCGAGGCGAAGGGGTACACGTACGGGGCCGGAGCGGGATTCGAGATGCGCCGAGGAGCTGGGCCATTCACAGCCCGTGCGGCGGTCAACACCGAGGTCACGGTCCCGGCCATCGTCGACATGCTCGCCGAGCTCGAGCGTATGCGCGACACCCGGGTGACGGACGACGAGCTGGCCTCGGCCCGCGACTTCCTCGTCGGCGTCTTCCCGTTGCGGTTCGAGACACCCGGGGCGGTCGTCGGCGCATTGGCGGGTCTCGCCGTGCACGGCCTCCCGCTCGATGAGCTGACCGATTACCGCGCTCGCGTCGAGGCCGTCGATACCGATGCCGTCGAAGCGGCGGCCCGAGCCCACCTCGAGGTCGATCGCGCCGCGATCGTGCTCGTCGGTGACGTCGATGCATTCGGGGGCGAACTCGAAGCTGCCGGTCTCGGGCGGCTCGTCATCGATCGCGACGAACCGGGGACGGGCCAGCTGGCGCCGGAGGCGGAGGCTGCCGCCGCTGTCGGACCGACCGATGAGAGCGAGGAGGCCGGACCGACCGCAGGTGCTGAGGACGCGTCGTTGCCGGGGACGGATGAGCCCGGAGCGGCCGATACGAAGCCGGAGGACGACGCCACGGCCTAGTCGGGTCGCGCGCCCACGGCGGGTCGATCGGGCGCTGAAACCTTTTCGCGGGTCGATGTCTCGATGGAGTAGCGACCGGTCGACCTGACCGGTATCGAGACGGAGACATCGACCTCATGCGTTCCGACCCTCGCATCCTTCGTGCCCTGCTCGCCACGATCGCATCCATGTTCCTCATCGGCGGCGTCGTGCTCGCCGCAGACGGCGGATCCTCGCCTGCGTCCAGCGCTGATCCCGCCCTGATCTCGCCGACGGCGACCGCATCCGCCGATGCGACCGCGTCGGCAGAGGCGACCGCGGAGCCGACAGCGGAGGCGACCGTCGAACCGACCGCGGAGGCGACCGCCGAACCGACTGTGGCCGCGACGGCGGAGCCGACCGCGAGTGCGGAAGCATCGAACGAGGCCGACGACCGCGGTGGCCAGACGGGCGGCAGCGGCGATCGCTCGGGCCCGACTGACGACGACGCCTCCGGCGACGACCACGGTGGATCGTCCGGTCGCGACGGTGGCGGCGATGACGCCTCGTCCGACGATCGCGGTGGTCGCGGTGGCGACGACGCCTCCGGCGACGATCACGGCGGGTCATCCGGCCGCGACGGTGGCGGCGACGACGACTGACGGGAGCGCCCGTCGTCGATGTGGACGAGAACAGCCTCAGGACGGATCGGCCCGGGCCACGGCATCATGGCCATGGGCCGATCGCGCGTCTCCGGCCTCGAACGCCCGACCCACGCCCGGAGTAGGCCCATCGTCACCGAACCACTGCCCGCCTATGAGCCGAGTGCCTCGACCGATGACCGCGTCATCGTCGAAGCGGTCCTCGCCGGGGACCGCGAGGCGTATCGGCGACTGGTCGAGCGCGAATCCCCGTCGCTCATCCGAGCCTGCCATCGGATCCTCGGCGACCATGCCGAAGCAGAGGATGCCGCACAGGAGGCCTTCGTGACTGCGTTCCGTTCGCTCGCCAGCTGGCGTGGCGACGGACCGTTCGGGGCGTGGCTGACGCGCATCGGGGTGCGGATCGCCCTGCGCCAGGCTGGTCGCCGCCGGACGGTGACGTGGCGCGATCCACATCGGGTCACGACCGCTGACGCTCCGACGCCGGCCGACCGCGCGGCCGAGCGTGACGCGATGGCTGCGGCACCCATGACCGACCCGGCGATCCTGTCGATCCGCGCCGAACGCGCGACCGAGATCCGAACCGCTGTTGCGACACTCCCGGAGCCCTACCGCGAAGTCGTCGCCCTCAGGTTCTTCGGAGAGGCGTCGCTCGAGGAGATCGCCATCGAGACGGGACGACCGCTCGGGACCGTGAAGACGCACCTCCATCGTGGTCTCGCGCGCCTGCGTGGAAGCCTGGAAGGGACCGAGCGATGACCGACCAGCGCCGATTCCATCCGTCCGAGATCGATGTCGAGCTCGGGCCGGAGAGCGCAGAGCTGCTCGCGACGGCCCGCGATCTCGAGTCCTACGCCGCGACCGGTATGGCTGCCCCGACGATCGGCTTCGAGGACCGGGTCATGGCGGCGATCGCCGACGAGCCGATGCCGCGCCGTGCGGGCCGGGGGTTCCTCGCGACCGTCCGGGACGCGTGGGCCATCGCGTTCGGCCCTGGTCGGCCCGTCGCCCTCCGTGCCCAGGCGTTCGCGATGCTGCTCGCACTCGCGGTCGCGGTCGGGTCCGTGGGATCCGTCGCCGTCGTCGGCGCAGCGCGCTTGCTCGGTGACCAGGGGCCGGTCCCGCCGACGGTGCCAAGTCCGTCACCGAGCCCGACGCCGAGCCCGTCGATCGTCAGCCCGTCGCGGTCTCCATCGATCAGCCCCAGCCCGACGCCGCGGCCGAGCGGATCGCCGGTCGAGACCGAGACCGCCGAGCCGTCGGGCACGGACGACGACGGCGGTGGCGGATCGGGCAACTCGGGCCCGGGCCGAGGCGGGGACGACTCCGGAGGTTCGAGCGGCTCCGGTTCGAGCGGCTCGGGCAGCTCGGGTAGCTCGAGCACAGACGACTCGAGGAGTGGCTCAGAGCACGACTGAGGCGCTAGCCTGTCGCCGTGATCGTCGTCATCGGCAACCTACTGGGCCGACCCGATGAGGCTGGTCATGTCAAGCCCGCGGGGTTCGCGGCAGCCGTGGCCGTCGCTGGTGTACGCGCTGGGTCCAAGGTGCAGGTGGTGGCGCGTGTCGGCGAGGACGCCGCCGGCGATGGCGTGATGCTGGGCCTCGCCGCCGATGGCGTCGGCCATGTGGCGACGCTCCGCGATGCCGGGCACGAAACTCCGGTCATGGCCGACGACGTGGACGAGACCGTCGAGGAGGGACCGGAGCCCTTCGACGCGGGCGAACTCGGGGGCCCGACGCTTGAGGCGGCTGACGTCGGGCTCGCGCTCCGATACCTGACTGACTATCGAGTCATCGTCGTCGCGCACGCGGCTGATGCCGGGGTCGTGCGAGAAGCCGCATCCGCGGCGATGTGGGCGGGAGCGCATCTTGTCGTCGTCGATACGAACGAGGCCGATCTCGAGCCCGCCTCGCTGCCGGACGGTGCACTTGTCCTGGCAGCACAGCCCGACGCCGAAGGACTGGCCGCTCGGCTCGGGCTGTACGCCGCGACCGTCGATTCTGGCGGGGACGCCGATACGGCATATGCCGTGTTG
>DATHTG010000356.1:0-5096 GCA_035463515.1 Candidatus Limnocylindrales bacterium | reverse complement strand
GACGTCGGGCGAGGACTGACAGCCGCGAGCGTCATCGAGCGCCGCGGACGATACGGGCCGAACGAGATCGACCCGGTCGCGCGACCGTCGCTCGCCTCGATCGTCTGGGAAGCGGTCACAGAGCCGTTCGTGATCCTGCTGTTCGTCGCCGGCATCCTCGCCGTCCTGCTCGGGGAGGTGCGCGACGGCGCGCTCGTCCTCGCCGGGCTGGTACCGATCGTGGGTGCCGATGTCGTGACGACCTACCGCTCGGAGCGCGCCCTGGAATCCCTGCGGGCGGCGGCAGCCCCTGTCGCGCGAGTCAGGCGGGACGGCCGAGTCGATGACGTGGCTGCTGCGGACCTCGTCCCAGGCGACATCGTCCTGCTGCGCGGCGGCGAGGTCGTCCCGGCCGACCTGCGGCTCGCCGACGTCGAACGCCTCTTGATCGACCGGAGCGCGCTGACGGGGGAATCCGTGCCCGAGCTCGCCTCGATCGACCCTGATGCGATCGGATCGTCGGTGGCGGATCGTCGGGCGGTCGCCTATGCGGGGACGTCCGTCGTCGCCGGCCGCGGCGAGGGGATCGTCGTCGCGACTGGCTCGGCGACGGAATTCGGCCGGATCGCGCGCGGTCTCGCACAGACCGAGCGGCGGCGGTCGCCCCTCCAGCGTGAACTCGACCGCCTCGTGCGTATCCTGTTGATCGTCGCGGTCGGGCTGATCGTCATCACCTCAGGCCTTGGCTTCCTCAGGGGGAACTCGCTCGGCGAGAACCTTCTCGCCGGGATCTCGTCGGCGATCGCCGCGATCCCCGAGGAGCCACCGGTCCTGCTCGCGGTGATCCTCGGCCTCGGCGCGTATCGGCTCCTCCGTCGCGGCGTCCTCGTCAGGCGCCTTTCCGCCGAAGAGACCCTCGGAGCGGTGGACCTGATCATCACGGACAAGACCGGGACGCTCACGGCGAACCGCCTGGCCGTCCGCGATGTGCTCACCCCGGCTGGATCCGTCACCGATCCTGACGAACGGACCGACGTGCTGGAGCTGGCGCTTCGCGCGGAAGAGGATGCCTGGCACGTGCACAAGGGAGCTCGTCCTGGTTCCTTCACGCAGGCGCTCCTGACCGAGCTCGACCGTCCGATCCAGGCTCGACGCCTGGACGGCGACCTCCTCAGTGCCGACGGACCTGCCGATCGACGGCCATGGTCGATGACATGGACCAGGCGTGGCGGGATCGAGGAGGGCCTCGCCATCGGGGCACCGGAAGCCGTCCTCGCACTCCCATCACGGCAGGACGTCGACATCGCTCGCTGGCGCGACCTCGTCGAACGCGAGGCGGGAGGCGGCGGCCGCCTGCTCCTGCTCGCGCGGGCGACCGAGCGCGACATCTGGGAGCCGGTCGCGTTGATCGTCTTCGCCGATCCGATCCGTGAGGGCGTCGCCGACGCCGTCGCGCTCGCCCGTGGAGCCGGCATCCAGACGGTCGTGGTGACGGGTGATCACCCTGCCACCGCCGCGGCGATCGCCGGCGAGGCCGGCATCGACCCGCGAGATGTCGTCACGGGCTCCGAGCTCAGTAGTTGGTCCGACGGCCAGCTTCGCGACAGACTGAGTGGTCTGTCGGTCGTGGCGCGCGCCGTTCCCGAGGACAAGCTTCGGTTGGTGGACGTTGCGCGGACGTCCGGACGGACCGTCGCTGTGACCGGGGACGGCGTGAACGATGCTCCGGCGCTGCAGCATGCCGATGTCGCGGTCGCGATGGGCAGCGGCACCGCGGTGGCACGAGACGCCTCAGACCTCGTCCTTGGCGATGACTCGTTCGCCACGTTGATGTACGGGCTCCGAGAGGGGCGACGGATCGTCGCGAACGTCCAGAAGGGTCTGGTGTTCCTCGTCTCGACCCATGTGGCCTTATTGGGATTCATCCTGATCGCGACGATCGCCGGGATCTCGCAGCCGCTGCTTCCGCTCCAGATCCTGTGGCTCGAGCTGTTCATCGACCTGTCGACATCGATCGCCTTCGAGCGGGAACGCGAGGAACCCGGTGCGATGACGCGCCCGCCGCGGCCTCGGCATCGGCCGCTGCTCGATGCGCCGTTGCTCGCTCGGATCGCGGTCGCCGGTGGTTTCAGCGCCGTCGCAGCATTGATGCTGATGCTGAGCCATGACGGGAGTGAGGACCACGTACGGTGGCTCGCCTATACGGCTCTCGTGGTCGCCCAGGTCGTCCGGGCATACGCGAACCGGAGTCTCAGTCGGCCGGTCGTCACGTTGCGGCCCAACGGACTCCTTCTCGCCGCCTGCCTCGCAGTCGTCGCGGTCCAGGTCGTGATCCCGTTCATCCCGCCGCTCGCTGAGGCGTTCCGTGCGACCCCCTTGTTGCTCGCGGACTGGCTGTTCGTCGCCGTCGTGGCATTGGCGCCGACTGTCGTCGCCGAGGTGATCCGCGCGACCACCGGTCGCGAGTGGGTCGCCTGAACGATGTGACGTGTCCCGTCAGCGCATGACGTTCGGCCCTGACGGGTCTGCGAGCCGGACGCGAGTCTGTCGTCATGACCGATCGATCGCTCCCCGCCGGTATCGCGATCCGCGCCATCCGCGCGCGCGACCGGCTCGAGCTTGAACGCTTCTACGCCGCGTTGTCGACGGACTCGCTTGACGCGCGCTTCCATGGTGCGACCCGCGGCATCGACCCCGATGAGGCTCGAACGTTCTGCGGACCTGACCACCTCCATCGAGAGGGCTTCGTCGCCGTCGAGCGGCGCGCACTCGCACGTGACCGCATCGTCGGCCATCTCTGTCTCGAGCCGATCGACGGCAGCACAGACCTCGAGATGGCGATCGCCGTAGCCGACGAATGGCAACACCACGGCATCGGCCGGGCTCTCCTCGCGGCAGCGATCCAATGGGCGGCTGAGCGCAGCGTCGAGCGGCTCCACGCAGCCGTCCGGTGGAGCAATCCCGCGATCCTGCGTCTGCTCCGGTCCGCGGATCGGCCGGTCCACGTCAGGGATGACGCTGAGGGCGACCTGGACGCCGTCATCGCCGTCAACGAACCCATCCCGGCCGCTGCCTGATCGACATCCGGGAACACGAAACGCGCGAGCCACATGGCTCGCGCGTTCCTTCCCCGTGACTACCGCGTCACGACGACGGTGGCGTCCGCGTGCGTGGCTACGTGTTCCGACACGCTGCCCTGGAGGACGCGGCCCAGTGTCCCGAGTCCGCGTGACCCGATCACGATCGTGTCGAACTTTCCTGCGCTGGCGATCCGCTCGATCTGCTTTGCGGGGTCGCCGGCAGGCTCGATCATCTCGGCCGTGATGCCCTCCGCTTCGATGAGCTTGCGCGCCTCGAGCAGCTCCTGCGCGTGAACGGATCGGTCGTCCCAGGGAGCGACCGGTGATCGCCCGGGATAGGTCGGCACGACGCTGACGACCGACAAGGTCGCGTCGAACCGCTTCGTCAGGTCGATGGCGGTCTGGAGCGCCCGCTTCGCAGGCTCTCCGCCGTCATAGGCGAGCAGGATGTGCTTCATCTTCGACTCCTCGTCCTTCCGCCCCTGCCGGCGATCCGGGGTCCGGCGCCGCGACAGGATGGCGCCGGACTCCCTCGAGGCCGCCCTACGGTCCGCACGGGCCGCTTGGGCGCCCGTCACCGCGATGGTCGGAGGAAGCGCCGAACGGAGGCAGGGCCGGGCGGCCCGAAGTCACGGGCGATCCGGCACGGTCGGGGGACCGACCCACAGTGTTCGTCCGACGTCGTCAAGCAATCCAGCGCCATCGCGCCATTCGTCGGGGTGCTCGGACTGCAGTCGACTCGCTTCGGTCCGGACGGTCGCCGCGAATGGCCGAAGCTCCAGGGTGGTGATCGGCATATTCCGGTCTCGGCGCGATGCGTCCTGGATGAACGCGGCATAGCGCGCGAGCGGAGTCGCCTGGGCCAGACGTTCCTCGAACCCCGGCACGTAGTCGACCGTTACAAGCAGCCGCCCGAAGAAGGCACCCACTGCGTCGGCGCCCTGGTCCCAACCCTGTGAATGGCCGCCCCTGCGGAGGATCGGCGCTCGTGATGTGAACTCGACGATCACGTCGCCGTCGATCAGGTCGGCATCGCACCGTCCGCCGAAGCCGAGGTAGCCATTCGACTCACCAAGGCGGTCGAGGATCCGAATCTCGCCCCACGAAACGGTGCTGTGGAACGGCATCACGGTCGAGCGGGTGATCGTCTGGTGGGCGCCGCGGTCCTCGTGCGTCCCCCAGAACTCGACGACCTCAGGGTCGTAGTGGCGGAGGGTGGGGCGCTCGCGGAGCGCGACCACAAGCGTTGCGGGCCCCGGCCGATCGGGCAAGTCCGGATCGGCCAGGAACCCCCACGGTGCGAGGCGGCGAGCGGCGGTCCGAAGATCCGGCGCCGCATCGGCCGCTCCCTCCCGGGTGTCGATCACGTGGCTCACGCCCGGCTCGGCCGGCGATGGAACAGCGTGCTTCCCGTGACGAAGCGCCCGACCAGCGTGGCGAACACACCGCCGATGAGCCCGCCGAGCAACGACTCGTCGAAGGCCAGGCCATCGATGATCGGCTGGATCTCATCGACCGTGGCCGTCGCAAAGAGCACTTCGCTCATGTACAGCCCGCCGGCGAACCAGCCAGCTCCGCCGAGCAGCCAGAGCCATGGCGTCTCTGCCCTGCCGGCGATCTGGGCGATCACGCCGAAGCCGAGTGAGAAGACCAGCAGAAGCCCGAGCCCTGTGATTCCGAGGTCGTACTGCATCTCGTCCGCGCTCCCTTCTGCTACGGCTCGCACGTTTCCGCGCTTATCGTCCCGGCGCGGTCGCCGTGCCACCAGTGCCGTCAGGCTCTGCGTGGCCGTCCGAAGCGCCCGCGTTCCCGAAGGCGAGGCGGATCGCGGCGCCGACGAGCGGTCCATCGGTCGGACCGCGCGTGATCGGCTCGATCACGGGAAGGCGCTGTTCCGCTGCCACAAGGTGCCTACCGGACTCTGGCGCAAGGGAGTACGGGACAGCCCAGCACCCATCGCCGAGACCAGCGGCTCGGCTCAGGCATGTCCGTGTGATGTACGTCGTTCGGCCCCCTTGGGGCCGGGACCATCGGCCC
>DATHTG010000355.1:0-3004 GCA_035463515.1 Candidatus Limnocylindrales bacterium | reverse complement strand
GGGACCACTCGGCGTGGGTCCGCGCGGGGCGGTCCGGGGACCATCGTCACGAGCCCGAGCGAACGCCTCGGGTCGGTCAGTCGCGTCCAGGAGTCGGTGTGCAGGACCCCGAATCGTTCGACGTCGAGATCATGGACGGCGGCGTGACGCCGAACCTCCTCCCGAGCATCCCCTCGGGCTGGAGCGATGCGCTGACGGGGACCGACGGGCCGCGCTTCTGGGACCGGATCGTGTCGAGCGAGGTCGCGCGCGTCACCCGCTACCGCCGGCCGGTCACGGTCGCGCTGATCGAGATCGCGGGCATGGACCGGTACGCCCGGACCTGGAGGATCGACGTCGCCGAGCGGTTGTTCGTCCAACTCGCCCGGACGATCGCCGTCAACATCCGCTCGAGCGACCACATCGCCCGGATCGACCGGACACGCTTCGCGCTGCTCCTGCCGGAGACCGACGAGATCGCAGCGATCAACATCGTCGAGCGCGTGCGGGCCGCTTGCGAGTTCCAGCTCGGGTCGTCCGACCTCGTGCGGATCGCTCTGGGCTGGGCCGGGTCGTCGACGACGACCGACCTCCGGCTGGCGATCCAGATCGCCGATACGCGCCTGCGCGACGAGCTCGACGACATCCGCTGACGCGCCCGACGGCCGATCGCCCGAGGCGACCGGCCCGTCAGGAACGGAGGACCTGCTTCAGCGAAGCGTTGACGTCGCGATGCGGTGCACCCGCCGGACGACGGCCAGGGGGCTGCCGTCGATCACCCACGACTCGATGAGCAGCAGCCCGACCAGCGCGGCTTCGATCGCCTTGTCGATGTAGGCCAGATCGAACCGGGCGCCGAACGCCACCCAGCCGAGGATCGTCGCGGTCGTGAACCCGATCAACCCGTAGCGCACGAGCGAGCGACCCTTGGCGAACGGGCCAGGGATGACCAAGGCGGCCGCGAAGACCGCGTAGCCGATGGCGTTGAGGGTGAAGAGGACCCCGCCGAGCGACCAATGGATCGCCGCAGTGGCGAGTGTCAGGCTGACGATCGCGGTGTGCAGGGCGAACGTCATCGGGCGGGAAGGACGATGTCGGAGGGTGATCGCGGCCATCGCAGGCTCCTGTCGCTACGGGTGGTACGTGCTATCCACCGGTAGCAAGTATCCTGCGACACAAACACGCTACTGTCAAGTAGCACGAAATCGAGCGATCAACCCGTCGGAGGAGTGAGAAGTCGTGGCCGCCGTCTGGAGAATGCTCGCGCCTGATCGAGCGGCTCAAGCGCAAGGCGCCGGCGAACGGGCGAGCGTCGCTCGGTCGACGTGAGCGAAGCCCGGAGCCGGCAACGACGCTACCGGTCGGCCGGAAGTCCGCGACATAAAACACGAGACGGCTCCCGAAGGAGCCGTCTCGATGCTGTCCCGGTGAAAGAGTCCGTCACGGGGGCGGACACTTCTGCCACGCGCCAAGAGCATCTATCACGTCGGCTGTACCGACTACCCTGACCCTACCTACCCATGGCCTTGACGCTGGGGCAGCTTGGCTGACTGAGCAGCGCCGATATCGTACCGTGCGAGGGTCTGGTTTCCAAGGGTTTTGGCATACAGAACTGTGTAAATTCCTTAATCTTCGTGCGGCACGAAGGTCCTAGAGGTGTTGCAACACGATGACCATCCGAGCCGACGTATCCGCCCCGCCGACGCTCGGCGACGACCCCGATTCGGGGACCCCCGATCTCCTCCGGCATGCCGCCGACATCGCGATCGACTACCGCGCGTCGCTCCCCGACCGTCGCGTCGGGGCGATGCCGGGGACGACTGCCGACGACCTGCGGCGACGCCTCGGCGGTCCCCTTCCCACCGCGCCGACCGATCCCCGCGTCGTGATCGACGACCTCGTCGAGGGCGTCGACCCCGGGCTGATCGCGATCAGCGGCCCTCGCTATTTCGGGCTCGTGATGGGCGGCTCGGTGCCGGCGTCATTGGCCGTCGACTGGCTCACCTCGACGTGGGACCAGAACGTCGGTCTGTACGTCGCGACACCCGCGGCGTCCATCGTCGAGGAGGTCGTCGCCGATTGGCTCGTCGAGCTCCTGGGCCTGCCGAGCGGGACGACGGTCGGGTTCGTGAGCGGCGCGACGATGGCCAACTTCACGGCGATCGCGGCCGCGCGTCACGCCGTCTTGCGTGCCGCCGGCTGGGACGTCGAGGAAGACGGGCTCCAGGGCGCTCCGCAGGTCAGGGTCGTGGTGGGCGGTGACGTCCACGTCTCCCTGATCAACGCGTTGCGATATGCCGGGCTCGGCCGCGGCCGTGTGACGAGGATCCCGTCCGACGACGAGGGCCGCATGGACGACCGCGCTCTCGCCGACGCCCTTCGGGACAGTGACGAGCCGACGATCGTCGCCGCTCAGGCCGGCGAGGTGAACACCGGTGCCTTCGACCCGATCGAGCGCATCGTCCCGATCGTCCGCGAGCACCCCAATGCCTGGCTCCATGTCGATGGAGCGTTCGGGCTGTGGGCCGCGGCGAGCCCGCGCCTCCGGCACCTCGTCCGCGGCATCGACGGCGCAGATTCGTGGGGGACCGACGCCCACAAGTGGCTCAACGTGCCATACGACGCTGGGATCGTGTTCGTCCGAGACGGCGCGGCGCATCGAGCGTCGATGGGACTCGCGGCCGCCTACTTGCCGCCCGCGCCCGACCAGGAGCGTGACCCGTTCGAGTACGTCCCGGAGATGTCCCGTCGCGCCAGGGCGTTCCCCATCTACGCGGCGATCCGGTCGCTGGGTGCCAGCGGCATCGCCGAGATGGTCGAGCGCGACACCGACATCGCGTCGCGGATCGCGCGTCGACTGGCGAACCATCCAGGCGTACGCATCGTGAACGAGGTCGTGCTCAACCAGGTGCTCGTCGCCGTGGGCGACGCGGACACGACCAAGGCCGTCGTCGAGCGGATCCAGACCGACGGCGTCCTCTGGCTGGGCGGCACGACGTTCCACGGGACGCCCGCGCTGCGCATC
>DATHTG010000354.1:0-1582 GCA_035463515.1 Candidatus Limnocylindrales bacterium | reverse complement strand
CGTGATCCGCGCCGAGATCGGCGGCTGGACGCGCGACGGCCAGGTCCGCCAGACGGCCTACAAGGGCATCGAGGCGGGCCGTGACCCGAAGGACGTCGTCAAGGAGACGGCCGTCGCGACGACCACGGCCGTTGCAGCAGCCGAAGCCGCAGAGCCCGAGCGACCCGACCCGAGCGAGGAGCAGCCGATGCCATCGAAGCCGACGTCGTCGAAGTCATCGAAGTCGACGGCGTCCGCTCGCGCGATGCCGGAGTTCGCCGCCGCCACGCCCGACGAGCTCGCAGCCCTCGACGCGCTCGGCAAGGAAGGCGTGTGGAGCATCGGCGGTCGCGATCTGAAGCTCACGAACCTCGACAAGCCGCTGTTCGACGGCCTGCCGGGGAGGGGTGGCAAGCCGGAGACGCCGATCACGAAACGCGAACTGATCCGCTTCTACGTGTCGATCGCGCCGACGATGCTGCCGCATCTCTACGACCGGCCGCTGAACCTGCATCGATTCCCGAACGGCGCCGGGGCACCGGGGTTCTGGCAGAAGGACATCCCGGAGACGGCACCGAAGTGGCTGAAGACCTGGCACGAGACGGGCGTCGATGGCCGGACCGATCGCGACGCCAACGACCACCTCCTCGCGGTCGATGCAGCGACGCTAGCCTGGCTCGCGAACCAGGCCAGCTTCGAGGTCCACGCCTGGACCGGGAAACTACCCGAACCGTGGCAGCCGACATTCGCATACGTCGACATCGACCCGGGGGAGAAGACGACGTGGGAGGAGACCGTCACCCTGGCCCGGCTGTACCGGACCGCGCTGGCGCACCTCGGCGTCCGCGGCTATCCGAAGACGACGGGCAAGCGCGGCATCCAGATCTGGATCCCGATCATCCACGGCAAGTACGACTTCCGCGAGACGAGCGACTGGGTCGAGAAAGTCTCGAGGGCGGTCGGATCGACCGTTCCTGACCTGATCTCCTGGGAGTGGGCCAAAGCATCCCGCAAGGGCAGGGCGCGGCTCGACTACACCCAGAACGCGTCGATCAAGACGCTGGTCGCGCCGTACTCGGTTCGGCCCGCGGCCGGCGCGCCGGTCAGCACGCCGATCACGTGGGACGAGCTCGATGATCCGGAGCTTCGCCCTGACCGGTGGACGGTGCGCACGCTTCCGGACCGGATCGCGAAGGTGGGTGACCTGTTCGCTCCAGCGCAGACGGACGCGCAGGAGTTGCCTCCCGTATGACTTGCCCGGCCCGTTAGACCGTCACTGCACGTCGAAGTCGGCGTGCATCCCCTGCTCGTAATGCGTCTCGATGTTGCAGAGCAGGACGTAGTGGCCAGCGTCAAGATCGACATCGAGCGTCGGCGATGACCCGGCCTCGATATCCTCGATCTCGTCGACCGGCGTTAGCGCCGATTCGTCGATCTTGTGGTCGACGACTGGCAAGGCGTCGGCCTTCATGTCCGTCTTGACGATGACGAACTCGTGGACCGTGGCGCCCTTGTTCGTCACCGCGAAGGTGACAGCCCCTGCGGAGGCGGTCGCCGCCGCGGGTACGACCTTCCACTCGCTCAACTCCACCGCGATGCTCGA
>DATHTG010000353.1:0-4621 GCA_035463515.1 Candidatus Limnocylindrales bacterium | reverse complement strand
CCCCCGCCGGCCGTGCCGATCACCCGCCCGTCATGGACGAGCTCCACCCTGTCGATGACGGGTTGCGCGGCCCACGCGGTGACCCTGACCTCGACGGACGCGCCGTCCGTGCCGAGCGCGACGGTTTCGCCGGGCCCGTGTCCGTCCACCTCGATGTCGATGAACGATCCGGACGAGACGAACGTGCGCCCCGCGCGGACCGCGTCCGCGAACGCCGAGAACGACAAGGGCTGGTCCGTATCCAGCCGAGCGTAGGTCCGGATCGCCCCGACGGGCACCTCCGCCGACATCTTGTCGGTGCCGCCGACGACCGGGAGGCGATACCCGCACGACAGGAAGCGATACCACTCGCGGATCGACGGCCCGTCAGCGCCGGGCGTGATCGCTTGCAGCTCCACGGCGTCGATCCGGCCACACACGATGTCCGCGGCGACCTCCGCATACGGCAACGGGAAATGGACCGCGACGGCCAGCCCGTCCTGCGCTCGCGAGGCGTCGGCCCAGTCGCGCATCAGCCACTCGAGCGCGTCGCCCATCCGCGCCTCGGGCGGGCCGGCGCTGGCCATCGGCAGGACCGGATCCGACGCACCGAGCAGGCCGATGTGGCCGAGCATGTTCTGGCGGTTCTCGCTGCCCATGACGACAAGGTGCTCGCCGGCGGCATCAGCGACGACCGCGGCGGGCATGTCGGCGATGCTCGTGTGGTGGTCGCCCCACTGCGTCGCGAGCAGGTTCACGATCGCGACGCCCTCGGCACGGGCCTGGAGCAGCGCCGACGTGGGCGAGATGAAGTGGACGTGCGAGTCGACCGCGGTCCAACCGCCGTCGTCGATGGGCTCGGTCTCGATCACGAGCGGTTCGCGGCCGGCGGCAGCGATATCGATCGTGCGGCGAGTCGGTCGATGGGCGAAGCCATGCACGACCTCCACATCGATAGGCCCCGCCGGCAGCACGATCGGGAACCGCCCCGGAACGTACGCGTAGGTCGAACCGCCGAGCAGCGCGTCGGCGCCGGTGTCCTCGTTCAGGCCGGGGTTCACCTCATCCCGATGCCCGAGCGGCGGAAGATACCGACCGTCGGGTGCCACGAACCGCACGCGGGCGGGCGTGGGGCGGCCGGTCTGGCGATCGACGATCCGGACGTCCACCCGGGCCGTCGGTGTCGCCAGGGCCTCGACCCGCACGCCGTCGACGCGATGCTCGCCGCCCTCCTGCGGCAGCCGGGCGCCCTCGAGCAGGACACCGCCGACCTCCAGCGTCGCGTCCGCCGCCAGGGCGAGATCGACCTCGACACCTCGCTGGATGACGGCCTCTCGGGCCGTGCCCCAGCCGACCGGATCACCCTCGGTCGGCGGGGCCGGAACATCCGATGGTCGGACGCGGAACACCTGCCCCAGATCGACGTCGATGGGATCACCCCCGACGGGATCCCCATCTGCGCCGTCGATGCGGATGGTCCGCCGCGGGGACAGTGCCAGCGGCGATGCCGTGCCACGGAACGTCGTCACCGCCCCGACGACGATGCCGCTCCCGTCCGTGACGGACGCCAGCGGCTCGAGCTGGAGTCGTACCGGGTGCTCGCGGTCCGGGATCTCCATCACGAACAGCGAGTACGCGATATCGCCGGTCGGGCTCGGGACCGCGTCTGCCACACCCGTCTGGCCGGGTCCCCAGCTCCCGGGCAGGATCCCGAGCAGGCCGGCCTCGCCGGGTGCCGCGTACCCGCCTGGCGGCGGCACGGGGTGCGGGCCTCGCCAATCGAGCGGCGTCTCGACCGGATGCGGCACTGAGGCGAAGGCACCCTGTCCCCATCCCACGATCCCGTCGTTGATCTCGAACCGACGTCGGATCGTCCGCTCCACCGACCGGCCCGACGCGAGCTCGACCGTGTACCGCGCGAGCTCCTGACCGACCGGCGTCACCCAGCCGACGGGCAGGTCGGCGGGACGGCCAGCGACTCGGTCCCGCCACGTATCGCAGAAGTGGGCGATGACGATGTGGGATGCCTCGCCGCCCAGGTCGACCGACACCCGTCGATCGAGCAGGAGCCATCGCCGGTCGTCCGAGGGATCCGCGAAGAGGAACGGGAGCCCACGGAACACCTGCTCGCCGGCGGGAAGACGGCGAACTGCCTCGGCGTACGCAGGGTGGAGCGTCGCGGCGAGCTCGTCGTCACTCGTCCGACGGGCCGTGCGGAGCTCGACGCGTGTCGCCAGATCGGTGGCTCGTGGCACGCGCGTCACGGTCGGCTGCGGCGCCTTGATCGACCAGTCACAACGACCGCCCACCCTCCCGGCGACGCGTTTCGTTGACCCTCCAGCATCGGTATGCTAGCGTCCGCGCAACCGATTGCACAAGCGACTGGATGCATCGCCATGCGGAGGGGCATCGCGCAGTTGGGTGCGTGTCAAGATCGGTCCGAGGAGCGCCTTGAGGAGGCCGAGCCTCCCGGCGTGACGCGGGGTCCCCGAGCGTAGCCGACGCCGTGCGTCGACAGCCGGAACGCCGCGTCCGCCTTGCCGATGTCGCCCGCCTCGCGGGCACCTCGGAAGCCACCGCGTCGCGCGCCCTCAAGGACGACCCAAGGATCGGCGAGGCGACGCGTGCCGCTGTCCGCGCCGCGGCCCACAAGCTCGGCTACGTCCCCAACGCCGCGGCTCGAAGCCTGCGCGCGAAGCGGACCCACATCCTCGGCCTGCTGCTCGACGACCTGGCCGACCCCGTCCACGGCAAGGTCGCTGCTGGCTTCGAGGAGGCCGCCGCGAGCCGCGGCTACGCCGTCTTCATGATGACCGGGCTGCACGACCCGGATCGCGAGCAACGGGCGCTGCGGACCTTCCTCGAGCACCGCGCCGATGGCGTCGTCCTCGCGTCATGTCTCAGCGAGCCCTCCGACGTCTTCCGATACGTGGCGCCGGAGCGGGTCGTCTTCGTGCAGCCCGACTACCCGTCTCTCGCCGACGGCGTCGAGCCGCCGGACCATGGCGTGCTGAGAAGCGACGACGTCGGCGGGTTCTCGGCGGCGGTCGAGCACCTTGTCGAGCGAGGCTATCGGCGGATCGCCTATGTCGGGCCTGGGATCGGGGCATCCGATGCGGTCCGGCGGGCAGCCGCGGCCGAGACGCTCGAACGGCTCGGTTTCGGGCCGATACGCTCCATCGACTCCGGGCCGAACGGCTGGCGGGACCCGTCGGTCGCGGCCGAGCAGCTCGCGAGCGACCCGCCCGACGCCGTCGTCGGTTACGACGACAAGCTCGCGATGGCACTGCTCGACGCGCTCCGGGCGACAGAGGTCGACGTCCCGGGTGACATCGGGTTCATGGGCTTTGACGGGATCCCCGCGGCGCGCCAGTCGCGGCCCCGCCTGACGACCGTCGATGTCCCGTCGGTAGAGATCGGCCGGCGAGCGGTGGAGATGCTCGTGGAGTCGACCCGCGACGGCAGACCGCGACCATCCGAGGTGATGCCCGTCCGGCTGATCATCGGGGAGACCACGCCGCCCGTGCACCCAGCGGCCCGGGCCAGGCGCGGCGTCGCCGACCCCCTCGCGACCCCCGGCGAGGCACGACGATGACCGACGGCGCCGCACCCGCGATCGAGCTCGTGAACGTGACCAAGCGGTACGGCGACGCAGTCGCCCTCGACGGCGTCTCGCTGCGAATCGACTCCGGCGAGTTCTTCTGCCTCCTTGGCCCATCCGGCTGCGGCAAGACGACCACCCTCAACCTCATCGGCGGTTTCATCCCGCTCTCCTCGGGCGAGCTCCGCATCGAGGGCCGGGTCGTCAACGACCTCCCGCCCCACCGACGCAGCGTCAACACCGTCTTCCAGAACTACGCGCTGTTCCCGCACATGACCGTCGCCGACAACGTCGCGTTCGGGCTGCGCATGGAGGGCCTCGACGCCAAGGAGACCGGTGACCGCGTCGACGAATACCTCGAGCTCGTCGGCCTCGGCACGTTCCACGACCGCTACCCGGGCCAACTCTCGGGTGGCCAGGCGCAACGCGTCGCGCTCGCTCGGGCACTTGCCAAGCGCCCTGCCGTGCTCCTGCTGGACGAGCCGCTCGGAGCGCTCGACCTGAAGCTCCGCAAGCAGATGCAGGTCGAGCTCTCGCGCATCCATCGGCAGGTCGGCACCACGTTCGTCTTCGTGACCCACGATCAGGAAGAGGCGCTGTCGATGGCGACCCGGATCGCGGTGATGGCAGGCGGCCAGGTGCGGCAGGTCGGACCACCGCGCGAGATCTACCAAGGTCCCGTCGACCGCTTCGTCGCCGACTTCATCGGCGAGTCGAACTTCCTCGAGGGACGCCTGTCGGTGGACGACGGTCGAACGACGTTCCGTCTGGCCGATGGCACCACGGTCGCGGCGCCGACGCCGGCCGCGGCCAAGCGCAACGGGCACATGTCCCTCATGGTCCGGCCCGAATCGGTCGGGGTCGGGCGACAGGCACCGTCAGGACCGGTCGCACCGGTCGTCATCGGCGGGCGTGCCACCAACATCGCGTTCATGGGCAACCACACCAGGATCACGGTCCAGACCGACGCCGGGGTCCTCGTCGCCCTTCGGTTCCATGGCGAGTCGGACGAACAGGCCGCTGAGGAGGAGATGCTCGATC
>DATHTG010000352.1:0-4456 GCA_035463515.1 Candidatus Limnocylindrales bacterium | reverse complement strand
ATATAGCTGCTTCGCGACGAGCCTGCCCACGGATGCGCTCGCGCCGGTCGCGCCGATCGCCGCCCCGACGCAGGCTGCCGCGGCCAAGCCGCTGCCGCGTTCGGATTCGGCGGCACCGCCGGCGCCACCCGTGCCGGGATGGCTCGTCGTCCTCGCCACGGTCGTCGTCATCGGTGGCATCGCGATGATCCTCAGACCCGCTCGACGCTGACAGGACGCCGGTTGCCGGCCCGAGCTCGTTCAGCCGACCACCCGCTCCCACGTGCCCTCGAGCCCGAGGCGCTGCACCCAGCCGTCGACGTATGGCCGGTCCAAGATCGATCCTGCGACGGCCAGCATCCCGCGCACGTCGCGAAGCTGTCGGTCGGAGTCGGTCGCCTGCGCCCACTCGAGTTTGGCGATGACCATGTCCTCGACGGTCGGCAGGAACGTGGTCGTGCCAAGCACCTCGGCCGGCTGACGTCGATCGAACTCAGCCGTTGAGAACGGTCGATCGCGACGGACGATGAAGTCGACCTTGAACGCATCCGGTGCGATGGCGTTGAACTGCGTCCGATCGCGGACGGCTGCGAGCGCAGCGTCGCGGTCGACATACCACCGATCCGATTGGAGGTCGTCGACGAGCTCCTCGACGGCGGCCGGCGACGGATCGATGACGACGTCCAGATCCTGCGTCGCTCGCGGTTCGCCGTACCAGGAGCTCGCGATCGAGCCGGTCAGCATGTGGGGGATGTCGGCTGTGTCAAGGCGCCCGACGATATCCGCGACGAGTCGCTCGAAGGTCACCTAGAGGGTTCGGCTTCGGCGCCTGATCGCGGCGTCCGCGCCGCTCGTCCCTCTCCGGCCACTCGACGGACATCGTCGCTCATCGACGCCGCCAGACGAACGCGCTGCTCGGGGCCCATGGCGATCCACGCCTCGATCTGCCGGCGGTGCGCCGCGACGGAGGTGTCAAGGGGGATCGAGTGATCGCGGGTGATCGCCATGCCAGCACTCTACCAAGGCCTTCCGCGGCACCGCCGCATCATCGACCTCTCGGCGTCCGTGGGGTGAAATGACGATCCGTCACCGACGTCCCTATGGTCACGTGAATCTCGAGGGCGAAGCGCCATGCGTGAGGTGCTTCGCGACGGCGTCCGGATCCGCTACCACGTGGTCGGCGCGGGCCGTCCGCTCATACTGCCTCACGGCTGGGCGTGCGGCCCGGCGTGGTGGACGTGTAAAGTCTTCATCGACCGGCGCCAGCCCAGACGTCAGCCGGCGAGCGTCATCGTCGTCGGACCCGCATCGCGCGGAAGGAAGACACATGCGCCTCGTCACCGCGGCGGTCACCGCGTTGACTGTCGCTGCGATATCCCAGGTCGCGATCCACTCGGCATCCGCTCGCGGAGTTTCCGTCGTCGCGGTCGCGGGCGGCGAGGGCGAGTCAGCACTCGAGTGGGATGTAGTTGTCGATGGCGGCACGCCGAGCACGGACCACGTCACGCTCGCCCCGATCGCGGGCGGGTTCGAGCGCGAATTCACGGTGGCGGTCGAACTTGCCAGCGCGACGGTGACATTGACGACCGTGCTACCCGCCGACCGGGAACTCGCCAGCGTCCGCTGCCTCGATGACCTGTTCCCGCGGACGGACATCGACCCGGTCGTCGCCCGCACGGGCTTCACGTTCGAGATCGTGCCGGGCCGCCGATATCGATGCTTCGCGGCCAGTGCACCCATCGGCAGCGCCGGCGCCTCCGTCCAGCCGACGCATGCCGCGGCCGATCTCGTCCTGCCGAGGTCGGACGCGTCGATGACATCGCCATCCATGCCTGCGCCGGGATGGCCCGCGGTCCTCGTCACGCTCATCGCGATCCTCGGCATCGCGCTGGTACTTCGGCCTGGCCGACGCTGAGTTCGCCCCGCGCCGCGCTGATGGGGAACCCCGCTCCCGCGAGGGTGGATGGGCATGGACCGCGGGTCGTCACCACCGGACTGGCGACGAAGCCGAACTACCCGACGGTGCTCAGATCGGCGCGTCGCGGGTCTTCGCGAGGACATAGACAGCCGACGTAGACTCGGACCGAAGGGGTCCCGGCTGAGGGGCGGGGAGATCCGGGCATGGCGACGTTGGTTCGATCACATCCTCTGATCGCCTACAGCGTGTTGGCGTTCGCGTTCTCGCTCGTCCTGACCCTGCTCCTGAACGTGTCGCTCGCCTTCGGTCTGCTCGCCCTGTTCGGGCCGGCGGCGGCGGCGCTGATCGTCAGCCGGGTCTGGCGGGGACGCGCGGGGATGGTCGAGCTGTGGGCGGTGACGAAACGGTGGCGCGTTCACCCTGTCTGGTATGTCGCGGCGCTCGCGCTGCCCGCGGCGGGCTTCGCCCTGGCCCACGTCGTCTACGTTGCCGCGGGCAACCCGATCGTCCCGGTGCCCGGGTCGATCCAACCCATCATGCTCCTGCTGTTCGTCCTCGTCATCGGCGAGGAGATCGGCTGGCGCGGCTTCCTCCTGCGTCATCTCCTGCACGACCGGCCGCCGCTCGTAGCGGCGATCCTTGTCGGCGTCGTGTGGGTGCTGTGGCACTCCCCGCTCTACTTCATCCCGGGCATGCCGTCGTATGGCGGCCCGTTCCTCGCCTTTGCGGCGTGGGCGATGTCACTCTCGTTCCTGCTGACGTGGCTTTGGATGGGGACGCGGAGCGTGGTCCTCGCGACGGTCATGCACGGCGCGGCCAACCTCGCGCCGTCGCTCGTCTTCCCGGTCACGGATAGCGGCGTCCTCTTCGGTTTCGGCGCGATCGGCACCGGCGCCGTTGCGGCCGTCGTCGTCGCGCTCACATGGCATCGATGGGTCGGGTCTCCGGACCCGGAGAGGTCGTTCGGAAGCGCCCCGGCGACCTAGGCAGGGATCCGTGAGCGTCGCCGGCATCGATGGAGCTGCTCCCGGGGTACGCGGCAGCGTGCGAGAACATCGGCTGGTCGCATTCGGCGGGCTCGTCCTGGTCCTGACGCTGGTCGCGATGGCGGCCCAGCTCGGGAAGGACGCGACACCGTTCGCGCTCGTGTTCGTCCCGTTCGTGTCGGCGATCGTCGTGGCCGGGGTCGCCGATGGCGTCGGCGCGGTCGTCGTGCTCTTCCGGCGGATCGCGCGCTGGCGGGCAGAGCCGAAGTGGTACGCGGTCGCGCTCGGTGTGCCGTTGCTGATGTGGACGACGATCACTGCCATCGGCGTCGTCCTGGGCACGCCAGTGTCGGCGCTGTTCAAGGAGCTCGGCACGGTCCCGATCGTCCTGCTCGTCGTCCTGATCCCCGCGTTCATCGAGGAGTTCGGCTGGCGCGGATTCGCGGTCCCATCGGCCGACCGGTCGTGGCCGCTCATCCAGGTCGCGCTCGTGGTCGGGCTGCTGTTCCTGATCCCCCACATCGGGCTGTACCTGCCTGGACAGATCTACCAGGACCTGCCGTTCTGGCCGCTCCCGCTGATCATCCTGTCGGGCTCGGTCCTGTACACGTGGGTGTTCGTCGGGAGTCGGGGGAGCGCGCTGGTGCCCGCGTTGATGCATGCGGCGAGCAATGGGCTGACACCGATCAGCCGCGGCGTCGATCCGATCCTCGTCTGGCAGATCCAAGGCGTCGTGATCACACTCATCGCGGTCGCCGTCGTCCTCCTCTCGTCGAGGATGCGCCGTCCGATCGGCGAGGCGCTGGTCGATGACAGCGAGCGCGCGGTGGCTGGTACGCACAGTTCCGAACAACCCGCCGTGGGCTAAGCCGACCGCCGCTCAGGCGACCGTTCGTTCCTCAGCCAAACGCCGAGCCAGGCGGTTGCGACGCCGAGGAGGACCTGGCTGGGCAGGTCGACCGTGGGTCACGTGGCAGGACGGGAGGCGCGCGCCTTCGAGCCTTTATCGCGCCGCTGGAGGATGCCGAGGTAGGCCTTCCACGGGCCGACCGCCTCGTCATAGCTGCCGGCGAGGGCCGAGTAGATCTGGGCGACGTGGTCGAGGTCGTGGACGGCCCACGTCGCGAGGTGCTGACGCAGCGTCACCTCGCCGAACTCGGGGTGGATGCCCTTGCGGTCGAGGTCGTCCTCGCCGACGAGCTGCGCCAGGCGCACGAGGTTGTCGGCACGCAGCCCCTCGAACGTGTCGAGCAGGTCGCCGAGCGGCACGTGCCGGTCGCGTTCGACGTGCGCGAACCGGTCGAACGGCTCGAACGGTCGCCCGGTGCCGTGTTCGAGGATCATCTCGATGCGCGGGATCCAGTCCTCGAGCTCGGCCGAGATGAGGTGGCCGACCACGTCGCGTGGCGTCCAGCCGTCAGGCGTGTCCGCGGTGTCGAGCCATGTGTCGGGCAGGCCGTCGAGCAGCGCGCGTACGACGCGAGGCGTGCGCTCGAGCAGCGCGGTCGTGTCGGCGAGCACGGCGTCGCTCATGGGTCGGATGGTCGCACGGCCGTGCGACCATCACCACGTC
>DATHTG010000351.1:0-13134 GCA_035463515.1 Candidatus Limnocylindrales bacterium | reverse complement strand
CCTGGAGGTGTCGACGAGGGGCCACAGGCGGGTCGCCTCGTCGGGGTCGATCACCCGCCCGGCCAGCCCCCATGACTCGGCGAAGTCGCGCCGCCGATGCAGCTCGGCCACACGTTCGGGGACCAGGGCGAGCTCGAGGCTGCCGACCGCGTTGAAGCACCACCGCCCGTCGAGCTCGAGCGTCGCGGCCTTCTGGACGGCGTACATCGCGAAGCTCTGCATCGTCTTCGATGCATTGGTCTGGAAGATGATGCCGGGCGCGTGGCTCGTCGACCCGCCGGTCTTGAACAATGGACCCTGCTCCACGACGGTCACATCGGTCCAGCCGCGCAGGACGAGCTCGTCCGCGAGCGAGCAGCCGACGATGCCCGCGCCGATGATCACGACCTTTGGGCTCGATGGCACGGTGGCCGCCCTCACAGGTATCGGAGCCACCGCTCGCACGCGGCCGGGCCCCGGACATGACGATGGCGGCGGGCCGCCGGCCTCGCCGCCATCGTGTCTAGACCAAGATCAGCTTGCGGGGATCCACGCCTTCCAGGTGGCCTCATTGGCGTCCACCCACTTCTTGGCGGCGTCCTCGCGCTTCATGTTCTCGTTGGTGATGGAGTTGGCGACCTCGTTCTGGTCCTCGGCGGTCCACGTGAAGTTCTTGATGAACTGCGCGGCCTTCGGGGCCTTGTCCTCGAGGTTCTTGCTGATGATCTTGTTCAGGTCGTTGTACGGCGCGTAGTCGCACGTGATCTTGGCCGGGTCCGCGTCGCAGCCCTCGGTCCACGGCGGCAGGTTGACGTGGACCAGCGGCACCTCGTTGAGGAACCACTGCGGCGAGTAGAAGTAGCCGATGAGCGGCGTCTTGTTCTGCTCGGCCTTACGGAAGGCCTCGATGAGCGCCGCCTCGCTGCCGGCGTAGACGACCTTGTAGTTCAATCCGAGGCCGTTGATGATCCCTTCGTCGCTGGTCACGAACGACGGGTCGCCGTCGAGCAGCTGCCCCTTGTCACCGGACTCCGACGTCTTGAAGAGGTCGGCGTACTTGTTGAGGTTGTTCCAATCCGTGATGTCCGGGTACTGCTCGGCCATCCACGGCGGGACGTACCAGCCGATGATCCCGTCGATGCCGGTGCTCCCCGCGTCGACCGCGACCTTCTTGTCGGTGATGTAGGTCTTCGCCAGGTCGGCGTGACCCCAGTTCTCGACGATCGCGTCGACCGCCCCGGATTCGAAGCCTTCCCACGAGACCTGCTCGGTCAGCTCCTTGTACTCGACCGTCATGCCGAGCTGATTCTTTAGCAAGTAGCCGATGACCCCGGCGTTGGCCTCATATCCGACCCACGGGTTGACGGCGATATCGACGACCTCGCTGGTCCCGCCGCCCCCGCCGCTGCACGCGGCGAGCGCGAGGGCCAGCGTCCCGGACGCGACGAGAGCGCGGGAACGCGCGATGACACGCATCGATCCTGGTCCTCCTCCTGACCGGCCGCGACGAGCCGGGTGCCGTGGATTATCTGCCAAGCGCACCGCGAGCGGAACCTCCCTCGTGATGCATCAGCCGCCTTGGCGCAGTCTCGGTCGGGCGTTGGCGCCCTGGGTGATCCGATCGAGCGCGATGCCCATGAGGACGAGCGCGATGCCCGCGGCGAGGCCCATCCCGAACAACCGGTTCTGTGAGAAGCCGGCGACGACGTCGTAGCCGAGCGCCTGGCCACCGACGAGTCCACCCACTACGACCATCGACAGGACGAGGATGACCGCCTGGTTCGCCGCGAGTTGGAGCGCCGGCCCGGCGACCGGCAGTTGGACCTTCGTCAACAGCTGGCGTGCCGTCGAGCCCGACGAGGTGGCCGCTTCGATGATCGTCGTCGGCACGGTGCGGATGCCGACCTCCACCAGCCGGATGACCGGCGGCAGCGCGAAGATGATGGCGGCGAAGATGGCGGTGAACCGGCTCGGGTCGAACAGGACGAAGGCCGGGAGCAGGTACACGAACGACGGCATCGTCTGGGCGATGTCCAGGAATGGCCGCAACGTCCGCGAGAACCGGTCGCTGCGGGCAGCGAGGATGCCGAGTCCGAGGCCGATGGCGAACGTGATGACCGTCGCCACGAGCACCTGGACCATCGTCTCCATCGCGTCCTGCCACAGGCCCATCAGGAAGATGAGCAGGAACGCGACCCCGGCCGTGAGCGCCTGACGACGGCCCGAGACCAGCAGCGCGATGCCGGCGATGACCGCGATCGTCAGCCAGAACGGCGACTGGGTGAAGACCGTCTGGACCGGATTGAGGATGGAGAAGCTCACGAGGTCCTTGATCCCGCCGCTGAGCCACGCGACGTCGCTGCGAAGGAAGTCGACGAAGCTGTTGATCGGCCCGCGGAAGGAGAACTCGATCGCGTCGGGGAAGGAACGCAACGCGGGCATGACCAGCGCGGCGGCCGCAGCGACGATGACGACCGCGACAGCGACCGCCAACGCCCGTCGGGGGAGCGGACTGCGCCCGGCCAGTGCCCGCTTCCGCGGATCGAGTCGCTCGCTGGCCTTCTCCGTGAGGCGGTCGAGCACGATGGCGAGGATCACGATGGCGATGCCGGCGTCGAACATGGAGCCGACGTCGTTCCGGATCAACGCGCGCAGGGTGTCGGCGCCCAGCCCGGGTGCATCGATGAGCGCGGTGATCACGATCATCGAGACCGCCAGCATGATCGTCTGGTTCAAGGCGAGCGCGATCGCCGGGCGAGCGACAGGTAGCTGGACCTTCGTCAGCAACTGTCGATCGGTGGAGCCGAGGGAGCGTCCCGCCTCGACCGTGTTCGCCGGCACGCTCCGGATCCCGAACGACGTGATCCGGATCGCGGCCGGCATCGCGTAGATCAACGTCACGATCGCAGCCGCCGCCGGTCCGATCCCGAAGAACAGCACGAACGGCGCCAGATAGGCGAACGTCGGCATGATCTGCATCACGTCGAGGATCGGCGTGATCACCGCCCTCGCTCGATCGCTGCGAGCCATCCAGATCCCGATGGGGACCCCGATCAGGAACGAGATCGTCACGGCCGCCGTCACGGCGGCGAGCGTCTCGACGCCCGACTCCCAGAGCCCCAGGACGCCGATCGCGAGCAGGCCGAGTGCTGCCCCGGCGGCGATGCGCCAGCCGCCGACGACGAGGCCGAGTGCACCCGCACCGAGGACGAGGGCCGGCCAGCCGACCGAGCGAAGGACGCCGGTCAGGACGGTCACGAGGGTGTCGATCACGATCCGCGGGACCGTGAACAGGATCGTGAAGAGCGGGTTGTCGCGGTTGTCGCGGATCAGGTCGCGGACGCTGTTGAGCCAGAGGAAGAACGGCCGATCATCCGCACGCGGCTGGCTGAACGTGCCCTGGAAGAGGACGTACAGGACGGCGGCGCCGACCAACAGGACAAGGAACCACGCCCGCTTCGAGAGCGTGCCGATCCCGCGAGCTCGGAGCGGGACGGCGGTGGCGGTCATCGCCCGGCCATCTTGTCGATGATGCGCTCGCCGACGGTGTCGGCGACCGCGGCGAGGATGCGCGAGCGATCGACGACGCCGACGAGCTGCCCGTCATCCACGACCCGGATCGGCTTGTCGGTCGAGGCGGCGGTCTCGAGGCAGTTCCGGATGACCGCTGACGCGGGGAACTCCGGTCCGTCGACCGGGTCATCCGCCGCGACCGGCCGCATGATCCAGCGGAGCGTGAGGATATGGCTCTTGGGGACGTCGCTGACGAAGTCGGCGACATAGTCGTCGGCCGGCGCGCCGACGACCTCCTCGGGTCGACCGATCTGGACGACCGCGCCGTCACGCATGATCACGATGTGGTCGCCCAGCTTCAGCGCCTCGGCGAGGTCGTGGGTGATGAACACCATCGTCTTGCGGACTTCGTGGTGGAGCCGCAGGACCTCGTTCTGCATGTCCCGCCGGATCAGCGGGTCGAGCGCGCTGAACGGCTCGTCGAAGAACATCACCTCGGGGTCGACGGCCAGGGCGCGAGCCAGCCCCACGCGCTGCTGCATGCCGCCCGATAGCTGGTCGGGATAGCTGTCGGAGTGGCCCTGCAGACCGACGAGGTCGATCATCTGGCGCGCCCGCTCCTCGCGCGCCGCCTTCGGCTCGCCGCGGATCTCGAGCCCGAACGCGACGTTGTCGATGACCCGCCGATGGGGCAGCAGCCCGAAGTGCTGGAACACCATGCTGAATCGGCGCCGCCGGAGCTCCCGGAGCGTGTCAGCGTCGGCCTTGATGACGTCCTGACCATCGAGCCTCACCTCGCCGGCGGTCGGCTCGATCAGCCGCGTCATGCAGCGGACGAGCGTCGACTTGCCGCTGCCGGAAAGGCCCATCACGACGCAGACCTCGCCCGCGCGGACATCGAAGCTCACGTCGCGGAGGCCGATCGTCGACCCGGTCTTGCGGCGCAGCTCGTCCCGTGTCAGCTGCGCATCCGGCGTCCCGATCACCTTGTGCTCGGCCGGACCGAAGACCTTCCACAACCCATTGACCGCGAGCGTCGGCGTGCCGTTGGACGGCGCCGCGGTGGTCGTTTCCATCGTCGCCGTCACACCCTCACCCTCCGAACCAGCCGCTCGGCCCCGGTGCCGTGTTCTGCCAGATGTGTTTCGCCTCACGGTACTCGTCGAGACCGCTCGGGCCAAGTTCCCGACCGATCCCGGACCGCTTGAACCCGCCCCACTCGGCTTGGGGGACGTAGACGTTGTAGTCGTTGATCCAGACCGTGCCGGCGCGCAGCCGGCCGGCGACCCGCTGCGCTCGTGTGGCGTCGGACGTCCACACCGCGCCCGCCAACCCGTAGTCGGTGTCGTTCGCGAGCTCGATCGCCTCCTCCTCCGTCTCGAACCGCTCGACGGTCAGGACCGGACCGAAGACCTCTTCGCGGACGATGGGCATCTCGCGTCGCACGTCGGCGATGACGGTGGGGCGGTAGAAGAAGCCGTCCTGGAGCTCGGGCTCGGATGGCCGGCGCCCGCCGGCGACCAGACGCGCCCCTTCCTCGATCGCCCGGGCGACGTTCGCCTCGACCTTGGCACGATGGTCGGCCGAGATGAGCGCGCCGGCCTCCGTCGCCGGGTCCGTCCCGCCGCCCAGTCGGATCGCGTCCGCCCGCTCAGCGATCGCCGATACGAACGCGTCGTAGATCGGCGCCTCGACGATCGCCCGGCAGCCGGCCGAGCAGACCTGGCCCGAGTGGACGAACGCCGCCGTCAGCGCGTTGTCGACGGCCGTCTCGAAGTCGGCATCGGCGAACACGATGTTCGGACTCTTGCCACCGAGCTCCAGCGCGACCCGCTTCACGTTGACTGCCGCGCCGCGCATGAGCGCACGACCCGCGTCCAGTCCGCCGGTCAGCGAGACGAGATCGACGTCCGGCGAATCGCCGAGCGCCTGGCCGACGCGTTCACCCGGGCCGAGGATCAGGTTCACGACGCCGGCGGGGCTTCCGGCCTCCTGCAGAAGATGCGTCAGGTGGATGGTCGTCAGCGGCGTGAGCATGGCTGGCTTCATGACCACGGTGTTCCCGGCGGCCAGCGCTGGCGCGACCTTCCACGACATCTGCAGCAACGGGTAATTCCACGGGCCGATCAGGCCGCAAACGCCCACCGGCTCGTACACGATCCGACTCACGACGGTCGGGGAGCCTGCATCCACCAGTCGCCCGACGTCCTCATCGGCGGCGACGAGCCCCGCGTAGTAGCGGAAGACCTTGATGACGTCGCCGATGTCGATGCGACTCTCGCGGATGGCCTTGCCGGTGTTCAGCGTCTCCGCGCGGGCCAGCTCCTCCAGGTCGCGGTCGAGCAGGTCGGCAACACGCTCGAGCAGCGCCGCACGCTCCGAGGCCGGCGTGCGCGGCCAGTCGGTAACGTCGAATGTCCGCCGAGCAGCCGCGATCGCGGCCTGGACCTGCGCGTCGGTCGCCACGTCGACCTCGGTGACGACGGTCCCGTCGCTCGGGTTCACGACCGGGCTGCACGTGCCGTCTGCCGACGCGACCCACTCCCCGTCGATGAACAGGCTCGGCAACGGTCCCTCTCCTCCGCCGTCGAGCACGTGACGCGTGCCTCGCGCCGGCGGAGCGCGAGGATGCGACCGGCGCCGGGGACGGGTCAAGACGCGTGCCGCGGGCCGGGCCGATGTCGGGGTATCCTCCGCGGGCACGTCACAGCATTCGAGGGGTTGGAGGAGGTCTGCATGGGCGCGCTTCCGGCGCGAGCGGACGTCGTCGTCATCGGCGCGGGCATCGTCGGCAACAGCATGGCCTACCACCTCGCGGAGCAGGGGTGGCGAAACATCGTGCTGCTGGACAAGGGGCCATTGCCGAGCCCCGGCGGCTCCACCGGCCATGCCTCCAACTTCATCTTCCTGACGGACCACTCCAAGGAGATGACGGCCTTCACCCTCGACAGCGCGCGGCAATACCGCGAGCTCGGTGTGTACGACGAGACCGGTGGCATCGAGGTCGCGCGCACCCAGGAGCGGATGAACGAGTTGGACCGGCGCATGGCGTCGTCGGCCTCCTGGGGCATCGAGGGCACGCGCCTCCTGACCCCGGCCGAGGTCAAGGAGATGGTCCCGTTCATCGACGAATCCGTGATCCTCGGCGGCTTCTACTCGCCGGGCGTCGGCATCGTCGATTCGCTCCAGGCCGGGACGCTGATGCGCGAGAAGGCGCAGGCCATGGGCGCGCTGACGGTCGCGGCTGGCGTCGAGGTCACCGGTGTCGACGTCGAGGACGGCCATGTCCGCGGTGTTCGCACCGACCAGGGCGACATCGCGGCCGACACCGTCGTCATCGCGTGCGGCGTGTGGAGTCCACGCATCGCGAAGATGGCGGGCGCATCGATCCCGCTCACGCCGGCAGTCCATCAGATGATCGATATCGGCCCGGTGCCGATGTTCGAGAACACGACCAAGGAGGTCGGGTTCCCGATCGTCCGCGACATGGACACGAACATGTACGAGCGCCAGCACGGCACAGGGTTCGAGATCGGCTCCTACGCGCATCGGCCGATCCTCATGGCCGCCGACGACATCCCGTCGATCGAGGCGTCCGCGCTCTCGCCGACGATGCTTCCCTTCACGAAGGAGGACTTCGACCCGCAGCTCGAGGATTCGCTCGAGCTGTTCCCCGACATCGTCGGCGACGAGTCGGTCGGCGTGAAGCTTGCGATCAACGGCCTGCTGTCGCTCACGCCGGACGGCAACCCGATCATCGGCGAGACCCCGGAGGTCAAGGGCCTCTGGTCGGCGGCGGCGATCTGGATCAAGGAGGCGCCCGGCATCGCCAAGGCGGTGGCGGAGTGGATGACGACCGGCACGCCGGAGATCGACCCGCACGGGTCGGACATCGCCCGGTTCTACGAGCACCACAAGACGGACCAGCACATCAACGCGCGAGCGAGCGAGGGGTTCAACAAGACCTACGGCATCGTCCACCCGCAGGAGCAGTGGCTGTCGAACCGCCCGATCCGGTTGTCGCCGGCCTACGACCGGCACGTCGAGCTCGGCGCGGAGTTCTTCGAGGCCGCCGGCTGGGAGCGGCCTTACTGGTACGGCACCAACGAGGGACTCCTCGGCGAATACGGCGACAAGGTCATGCCCCGGGAGGCCGAGTGGGACTCCCGCTGGTGGTCACCGATCATCAATGCGGAGCATCTGGCGATGCGCGACCGCGCTGGGCTCGTCGACCTGTCCGCGTTCGCGATCTTCGACATCACCGGGCCCGGCGCGTTGGCGGCGCTGGAACGGCTGTGCGTCAACAAGATCGACGTCGCACCGGGGCGGACCGTCTACACGCCGCTCCTGAATGCCGCCGGCGGCATCCTCGCCGACCTGACGGTGATGCGGCTCGCCCACGACCGCTTCCGGGTCGTCACCGGCGGTGGCATGGGCATGCGCGACAAGAAGATCTTCCAGGACGCGATGCCCGCCGACGGCTCAGCGCAGCTCCAGGACCTCACGAACGCGTACACGACCTTCGGCCTGTGGGGGCCGCGAGCCCGGGACATCCTGGGCGCGGCGTCCGACGGTGCGGTCGACATCAGTCACAAGGGATTCCCGTTCCTGACGTCCAGATCGGTCGACATCGACGGCGTCCGGACCCTCGCCTCGCGGATCAGCTACGTCGGCGAGCTCGGCTGGGAGATCTACGTCCCGATCGAGCAGGGCCTCCGGGTGTGGGACGCGATCTGGCGTGCGGGCCAGCCGCATGGCCTCGCGCCCGTCGGCATCGGCACGTACGCCGTCACGTCACGGCTCGAAAAGGGCTACCGGGCGCACGGCGCCGAACTCGAGCTCGACTTCGACCTCGTCGAGGCGGGCATGGCGCGACCGACCGTGAAGGACGCCGACTTCGTCGGCCGTGAGGCGTATCTGAAGATGCGCGACGCACAGCCGGCCGCGGTCCTGTGCACGCTGACCGTCGACGACAACACGTCCAAGAGCGGCGTCAAGCGCTACATGCTCGGGCGTGAGCCGATCCTCTCGGAGGACGGCAGCCCGCTCGTCGACGCTAAGGGTCGTCGCTCGTACGTCACGAGTGCCGGTTCCGGGCCGTCGGTCGGCAAGCATCTGCTGATGTCGTACTTGCCGCCCGACCAGGCCGTCGAGGGCAACAAGCTGCTGGTCGAGTACTTCGGCGAGCGCTATCCGGTGACCGTCGCGGTGGCCGGCAGCCGGCCGCTCTTCGACCCCGACAACGAGCGGATCCGGAGCTGACGTCGCCGATGCGGATCCTCGTCCTGGTCAAGCGCGTGCCGGCCACCGGAGGCCGGATCACGCTGACCGACGACGGCCGCGCGATCGACACGCGGTTCCTCGGCTTCGTCGTGAGCCCGCACGAAGAGTGCGCCGTCGAGGAAGCCGTCCGGCTGATCGAGGCGAACGGGGGCGAGTCGGTCGTCATGACGCTCGGGCCGGCGGAAGCCGCGGACCAGCTGCGTGACGCGCTCGCGATCGGCGTCGACCGGGCGGTGCTGCTCGAGACCGACGGGTCCGATTGGGACCCGCTCGCGACGGCGACCGCGCTGACCGAGGCGGTCCGTCGGCTCGAGGACGCGGACGGGCCGTTCGACCTCATCCTCGTCGGCAACGAGTCGGCCGACTCGGGTGGCTTCCAGGTCGGCATCCGCCTGGCCGTCGCGCTGGACAGGCCGGTCGTGACCGGGATCAAGGCGCTCGAGATCCGGGACGGCATGGCGACGGCCCGTCGGCAGGTGTCCGGCGGTTTCGACATCTACGAGCTGCCACTGCCGGCGGTCGTCGGCGTCCGCGAAGGCATCAACCTCCCGCGCTACCCGTCCGTCCCGGGCCGGCTGCGCGCGAAGAAGAAGGAGGTCGAGACGAGCACGCCCGATCGGCCGGGTAACGGCGGTCCCGTCCTCGACAGCCTCAAGCTGCCGGTGGAGCAGGAGGCTCAGGCCGAGATCCTCGGGAGTGGACCGGAGGCGGCGCCGCGCGTCGTCGAGGTCATGCGGGAGATCGGCGTCCTGTGAGCGCGATCCTCGTCTTCGTCGAGATGGTCGACGGAGTCCCGGACCGATTGAGCGCGGAGGCGCTCGGGTTCGCCGGCGGCGTGGCCAAGGCCTTGGGCGCAGACCTCGACGCGGTCATCGTCGGCGGTGACGCGACCGCGGCCGCCGGGCTGGGCGGGTACGGCGTCGGGACGGTGCGTCTGGCGACGAGCGATCGACTCTCGTCCTACGCGCCGGCTGCCTGGGGAGCGGCCGTGGCCGGTGTGGTCGCTGCGGGCTCGTACGACGCCGTCATCGCCTCCGCCAGCGATACCGCGACCGAAGTGCTCGCGCACCTGGCGGCACGCACCGGGCAGCCGATGGCGGCCAACGTGACCTCCGCGGAACCGGTGGCCGCCGGTGCGTGGCGGATCACCCGCCAGCGCTGGGCGGGCAGCCTGCTGGAGGACGCGACGCTGGACGGGCAGCCGCGACTCCTGACGGTCGCGCCGCACGTCGTGCCGGCGATGGAGCCTGCGGCCGGCGCCGGGCCGGCGACGGTGGACCGTGTCGACGCGGCCGTCACGGACAGCGACCTCCGGGCACGGATCGTCGGCCGCGACGTGACGGCCGGCGATCGCGTGTCGCTGGCCGACGCGAAGGTCGTCGTCGGTGGCGGACGCGGGATGGGCAGCGCGGAGGCCTTCGCGATGCTCGATGAACTGGCTGGCGTGCTCGGCGCGGCGGTCGGGGTGTCGCGGGTCGCGACGAGCCTTGGCTGGCGGCCGCATACGCAGCAGATCGGCCAGACCGGGACGCGTATCGCGCCGGACCTGTACATCGCGTGCGGCATCAGCGGGGCCATCCAGCACATCGTCGGCGCGAAGTCGGCCAAGCGGATCCTCGTGATCAATACCGACCCCGAGGCGCCGATCTTCAAGCGGGCGACGTACGCCGTCGTCGGGGACGTCCATGCCGTCGTGCCCGCGATCACCGCCGAGGTCCGCCGCGTCAAGGGCGCTGGTTGACGACTCGGCCCGCGGACGTCGCGGCGCTACACTCGCCATCGATGCGAACGCGCGCGTTGCTCCGTGAACGCTCGACCCGTGCTGACAGGGAGGTGACCCGATGGGCTTCATCCGTGGCGTGATCGCCGGTGTCGCGATGGCGGCCGGGGCGGCGGCGTGGTACATGTCGCGCGCCGGGTCCAAGTTCCGCGACCGCTACCGGGTCGATCGCAAGCTCGGCGAGATCGGCGACGAGATCGAGGAGCGCACGCGCGACGTGCGCGCGAAGGTGTCAGCCCAGGTCGAGGACGTGCGTTCCCAGGCGATGCGCGGCGATGCCGCCAACGCCAGCGCGGACACCCTTGACGATGCCCGGGCCGCCGCGGCCGAAGAAGCCGCCGAGATCGCGGCGAGCGTCGAAGCCAAGGCGGCGAAGGTCAAGCGCGCCGCCAAGGACGAGGCGTCGACCGCCTCGGAGTCGGGATAAGCAGCAGCAGGAGGACCAGTGCCCAAACGGAAAGTCTCATACCCGCCGGCCAAGACCGCCAATAGGCCACCGCCGCCCACCGGGCTGCCAGATGACGCACCGTACGTCCGCCCGACGGTCGCCAACATCGACGTCACTGCGGGCAAGGGCCGTGCCGGATTTTCCGTCGGCGCACGGGTGCGTATCGCGGGGAACGGCCTCTACTCGGGCGAGTTCGCCGTCATCGAGCGTCTGGCGAACGGCGTGATCCCGTCGGCCGTCGTTCGTACGGAGGCCGGCAAGACCCGCCAGGTCCGGACCATCGACCTCGAGCCCGCCGGACCGGCAACGACGGCGGAGTAACGCCGAGGCGCCGGCGTGGGTTCTTGCGTGGATCGCCGCCCCGACACTCCCGCCGCGGAGCGGGACCCTGCCCCGTTTCGGGCCTGAAGAACGCCGGACCGCCGCCGATGGGTTGCGTTGACTCTTAGACCACGGCAACGACCTGTGGACGCAAGAAGCCGGGTCCCGGACCGGATCCTGGCGCCCGTTCGGCTCGAACATCGTGATCGACTGCGTCTCCACGCAGGATGCGGGACAGCCACGCTCCGATCCGTCCTGAGGGACCCTGCAGCCGCCCCTTGACCCCGAAACGGGACGAGCAGACCCGCCCGATCTCCCGGCGCAGCAGGCTCGCCCGGCCTCGCGGCGCCGGACAGCCCGCGCCGCACAGGCGGCCCGGCGACCGACTATCTCTCCCGTAGACCCGCCGCGATCCGGGCGGCGCCCGTGACCACGAGCCGGGCGAGATCCGCTTCCTTGCGCGGCGGCGGGAACCGGTACGACGGCCCGTGGATGTGCACCGCCGCGATGACTTCGCCAGAGGAGTCGGCGATCGGTGCGGCGACCGACGAGATATCTGGATCGAACTCCTCGACCGCCCACGTGTAACCGCGCCGACGGACGTCGCGGAGCCGCTCCCGCACCGCGTCCGCATCGGCGAGCGTCCGGGGCGTGAACCGCTCCAGCGATGGCTGGGCGAGATAGCGCTCGATCGCCGCGGGCGTCCGGAATGCGAGCAGCACCTGCCCGGACGACACCGCGTGCAACGGAGCCCGCGCGCCCGTCCAGTCGCGGACGACCACCGGGTTCGGGGTATCGACCTGGTCGATGTAGTGGATCAGATCGCCGTCCGGTACCCCGACGCCCGCCGCCTCGCCGGAGGCTGCCGCAAGATCTGCCAGCACCGGGCGTCCGACGGCCGCGAGGGACCGCACGAGGCTGAAGCCGCCAGCCAGCGTGATCAGCCGCGGCCCAAGCCGGTACGACGTGTCGCCCGGGACCTGCTCGACCGCTCCCTCGCCGACGAGCGTCGCGAGCAAGCGTGCCGCAGTCGACTTCGGCAACGCGGCGCGGTCGGCCACGTCCGTCACCCCGAGCGGCCCCTCGTCGAGCGCGTCAAGCACCGCAAACGCTCGTCTGATGGATTGGACGCTGGACATCGGTACCTTCGTGGACTAGATTCTCTGTCCGAGAGTTCCATGATACGGCACGGTTCCACGATGTGGAACCCCCGTCGAACGAACACTTCCCCACAGTTCCGGAGCTCGAAGCTGATGACCGACGAATACCAGGACATCGACCTCAACAGCCTGTCCGACGAGGAGCTCGTCGAACAGATGCACAACGACCTTTACGACGGCATGCGGGACGAGATCGTCGAGGGAACCAGGATCCTGCTCGGCCGCGGGTTCACGGCGACGCAGGTCCTCGACGACGCGCTGGTCGCCGGCATGAAGATCGTCGGCATCGACTTCCGCGACGGGATCCTGTTCGTCCCCGAGGTGCTCCTGGCCGCGAACGCGATGAAGGCGGGCATGGAGATCCTCCGCCCGCTCCTCGCCGAGACCGGGGCGGAGCCCGTCGGCAAGGTCGTCATCGGGACGGTCAAGGGCGACATCCACGACATCGGCAAGAACCTCGTCGGGATGATGCTCGAGGGCGCCGGCTTCGAGGTGATCGACCTCGGCATCAACACGGACGCCGACAAGTTCCTCAACGCGCTGACCGAGCTCAAGCCGGACATCCTCGGGATGTCCGCGCTGCTGACGACCACCATGCCGTACATGAAGAACATTGTCGATGCCCTCCAGCAATCCGGGGCGCGAGAGTC
>DATHTG010000350.1:0-12114 GCA_035463515.1 Candidatus Limnocylindrales bacterium | reverse complement strand
GAACGTCCCGAGGATGGCGAATGCGCCGACCACGACGATCACGTCATGGAGCAGCGACACCAGCGCCGTCACGCCGAACTTCACGTCCCGGAACCGATAGGTGATCCACGTCACGATGCCGAGCGAGCCGACGACGACGAGGACGATCGCCTGGTTGAGCAGGTCTGAGCTCACGACCGCACCGATCGTGGTCAGGCTCCGCTGTGCCTCGATCTCGCCGAGGCGCGACTCGAGCGCCGTGACCATCTCGCCGAGCTTGCCGGCGGTCGGTAGCTCCGTGTTGCCGGAGGCCGGCGCTGCCGACGGCGAGGGGCTTGCGCCCGGGCTCGCGCTTGCGCCCGGGCTGGCGGATGGCGATGCGGACGCGGTCGGCGTTGATGAAGCTGTCGGGCTGGGCGATGCCCCTGGTGAGCCGCTTGCGCCGGCCGAACCGCTCGGTGCCCCCGACCCGCTCGCCGACGGCGACGCGGAGGGCGACGCAGACGGGTCCTGCTCGACGAGCCCGATCGGCTCCGTCTTGATCTCGATGAAGCCGGACTGTGTCCGGATCGCAGTGGCGTCGAGGCCGTTGTCGGCGAAGACCTGCTCGACCTGATCGGGCGTCACGTTGGCGTCGGCGAACTTGATCTCCCAGCGCGTCCCGCCGGTGTAGTCGATCGTCAGCTGGAGGCCGGCGTCAGAGAACGGCGAGATGAGGATGAAGATCAGGCCGGGGATGGTGAGCAGGAGCGAGAGAACGTAGAAGAAGCGACGCTTCCCGATGACGTCAAACATCGGCCGCCAGGGGTCGGCGGGTCGGGCGCTGCGGCGTGACCGCCACGAACTCGTCGTCGCGGAGCCCGAACAGGCGTGCCCGGCGGGCCCAGTCCTGGCGGACGAGGACGCGCATGATCGAGCGGGTCACGACGATCGCGCTGAACATCGACGTCAAGACGCCGAGGATCAGCACCAGCGCGAAGCCTCGGATCACCGACGAGCCGAAGGCGTAGAGGATCGTCGCGGTGATGAGGCTCGACACGTTGGAGTCGAGGATGCTGTTCCACGCGCGGTTGAAGCCGGCTTCTACCGCAGCAGGCAGCGACTTGCCGACCCGGAGCTCCTCCTTCATCCGCTCGAAGATAAGGATGTTGGCGTCGACGGCCATCCCCACCGAGAGCACGAAGCCCGCGATGCCGGCGAGGGTCAGCGTCACCGGGATGAGCCGGAAGATCGCCAGCATCACGATCGTGTAGTAGACGAGCGCGAACGACGCGACGACGCCGGGCAGCCGGTAGTACAGCAGCATGAACATGATCACGAGGGCGATGCCGACGAACCCGGCCAGCAGGCTCTGGTTCAGGAACTGTTCACCGAGCGTCGCCGAGATCTGCTCGCTCGACAGCTCCTGGATGGGGAACGGCAGCGAGCCGAACTTCAGGACCGTGACCAGCGAGTTCGCTTCCTTCGCCGGGAACCCGCCGATACCCCCCGAGCTGATCTGCACCTGACCGTTCGGGATCGCCTCGTTGATGACCGGCGCGCTGATGACAGAGCCGTCGAGGGCGATGGCGAAGTACTCACCGACGTGCTCACGCGTGTAGTTCGCGAACAGCTGCGCGCCCGAATCCGGGCCGTTGTTGCGGAGGACGAACGTGACGGTCAGCCCCTGGGTCTGGTCCTGACCGATCGCCGCCGACTCGAGTTGGTCGCCGCTGAACAGTGGTGGGTACTGCTCCAGGTCGAGGACCTGGCCCTCCGTCGCCTGCGTCTGCCCGAGCGGTACGAAGTCGAGCTTGCCGGTCTGACCGACGAGCCGCCGGACCGAGTCGACGTCGGAGATGCCGGGGAGCTCGATCACGACGCGGTCCGAGCCCTGGACGACGACCACCGGCTCGGATACGCCGGTGGTGTTCACGCGGCGCTCGATGATGTCCTTGATGACGCCGAGCGCCTCTTGCGTCGGTTGGACGCCGTCCTTGGGCAGTGCCTGGTATTCGACGCGCAGACCACCTTCGAGGTCGAGCCCGAGCTTGGTCTCGACCGTTCGCCACGACCCGTCGGGCGAGGTCAGGTCAGGGATCTTCAGATTCGGGAAGAAGTCGATGGCCAGCGCGAGCACGCCGATGAGGACGATGAGGAGGGGGCCCGCTCTTCGCATACCGGCGGGATGCTACACGAAAGGCCCTCGTGACGCGGTCGGCGCGCTAGGCCTCGAGCGTGGCCTTGATACGTTCCGCCAGGGCGCGACTGATGCCCGGCACCGCCGCGATCTGCTCGACGGGCGCCTCGCGAACCCGCTTGATCGACCCGAAGACCTTCAGCAGTTCACGCTTCCGCTTCGGGCCGACACCAGGCAGGTCGTCGAACGCCGACCTGACCGTGCGGCGGTCGCGCAGTGTCCGGTGGTACGTGATCGCGAACCGGTGCGCCTCGTCGCGCAGACGCTGGACCAGATACAGCGCAGACGAGGTCGGCGGGAGCACGATCGGGTCCGACCGTCCGGGCAGGAACAGCTCCTCCCGCTCCTTCGCCAACCCCGCCAGCGGCATGTCGTGCAACCCCAGCTCGTCGAGTACGACCTTTGCCGCGTTCACCTGCGGCTTGCCACCATCGACGATGACGAGATCGGGCATCGCCCAGCGGCGCTCCTCTTCGTTGCCCTCCTCCCCCGACTTCGTGGCGCGGAACCGACGGCGGAGTACCTCCTGGTGGCTGGCGACATCGTTCGGGCCCTCGACCGTCCGGATCCGGAACCGACGGTACTCGCCGGTCCGAGGCTTGCCGTCCTCGAACACGACCATGCTGCCGACCGACTCCGAGCCCTGGAAGTGCGAGATGTCGTAGCACTCGATGCGGAACGGGATCCCCGGCACGTCCAGCGCCGCCGCCAGCTCCTCGAGCGCCGCGAGCGTCTTGCCCTGATCGGCCAGCCAGCGCGCCTGTTCACGCTGGAGGGTCTCGGCTGCGTTCCGCTCGGCCAGGCCCATCAGGTCGCGCTTCTCGCCGCGCTGCGGCGTCCGGAGGTGGACGGGTCCGCCGCGCTTCTCGGCGAGGAATGTCCCGAGGTCCTCGGCGTCGGTCACTGCCGCCGGCACGTAGATCTCGCGTGGGATCGACGTCGCTCGCGTGTAGTACTGCTCGAGGTAGCTCGTGAGGACCTCGGCGTCCGACGCTTCTCGCGCGGCGTCGAGCAGGTAGACGTCACGACCGATCATCTTCCCGTCCCGGATGATGAAGAGGGTCACGGCCGCCTGGTTGTCCTGCCGTGCCAAGCCGACGAGGTCGAGCTCGGTCCGAGCGAAGGCGGCCATCTTCTGGCTCTCCATCGTCCGCTCGATCGCCCGGATCTTGTCGCGGTGGCTCGCCGCACGCTCGTAGTCCTGTCGATCCGACGCCGACAGCATCTCGCGCCGCAATGCCTTGACGAGCGTCTCCTGCCGGCCCTCGAGGAACAGCTCGACCTGCTCGATGTCGGCGCGATAGTCCGCCTTCGAGATCGCCTCGATGCACGGACCCTGGCAGCGCTTGATGTGGTACAGCAGGCACGGGCGCTGGAGCGCTCGCTCGCCGTCCCGGATATCGATCGTGCAGGTCCGGAAGGGAAAGAGGCGCCGGACGAGGTTCATCGACTCGTCGACGCTCGTCGCCGAGGCGTATGGGCCGAAGTATCGGCTGCCGTCGTTGACGAGCTTCCGGGTCCGCTCGACCCGGGGGAAGTCGTCCGCCAGCGTCACCTTGATATACGGATAGCTCTTGTCGTCCTTGAGCCGGACGTTGAACCGCGGCTTGAACCGCTTGATGAGGTTGTTCTCGAGGAGCAGCGCCTCGCTGACGCTGTCGACCTCGGTGACCTCGACATCGGCGATCCGATCGATGACGCTGCGGATCCGGTGGCCTTCACCCAACGCCGGCGTGTGCTTCTGCCAGTAGCTGCGCACGCGGTGGCGCAGGCTCTGCGCCTTCCCGACGTACAGGACGTCACCGCGGGCGTCCTTGAGGAGGTAGACGCCGGGCCGATCGGGCAGTCGCTTGAGGGTCGCCTCGAGTTCCGGGGTCACCCCCGGATGCTAGGGCAACGCCGGTCGTGGGGTGGTCAGCGACCCTTCTTCGGCTTCGACGTGGTGGGCGCGGTCGTGCGTTCCGGCGCGGTCGCCCGCTTGACGGTCGTCTTCGCGGCGACATCGCCGCGCAGCTCGAGCGTGAATGAGGAGGCCTTCAGGTCGTCGATCCCGGCTTCGACGGTGTAGCACGACGCCGCGTAGCTGCTCGTGTCGAGCGACACGTTCCACCGACCACCGCTCCAGGTGAGTGGCAGACCCACCGAGGCCGTGCCACCGCAGCGCGTCAGGAGGAGCATTGCGCTTCCGGTCGACCGCTCGCGGTCGTCGACGAACAGCCGGACCTTGACCGGGATCGTGCGACCGCGGTTCGCCTCGAAGGTCGCATCGGGACCCGCGACCGGCTCGAGCCAGACGGCGGACGCCGTGTGGGTGGGTGGGGGCGGCGGCGGGTCATAGGTGACCGTCACCGAGAAGCTGCCCGACCGCTGGTTGCCGCTGTGGTCCGTTGCGGTGCACGTGACGGTCGTGGTGCGGACCTCGAAGTGTCCGCCGCTCGCCGGCGCGCACGTGACCTCCGGTGACTGGTCGACGACGTCCGTCGCGCCAGGCGTCGCGAACGTGACGGTCCGGCCGGCGGGATCATCCGTGGACACCGTGATGTCGTCCGGAAGCGCGCCCAGGGTCGGAGGCGTCGTGTCGACCACGGTCACGTCAAACGTCTCGCTGTCGGAGGCGCCGACGACGTCCCGCACGGTGCATGTCACGGTCGTCGTCGCGCCGACCGCAAGCACGGTGCCGACGCTCGGTGTGCAGGTCGGGATAGGATCCGGGTCGTCCTCGGCATCCGTCGCGGACACGGACCACGCGCCGGTCCAGCCGCCGATCGTGTCGCCCTCGACCGGCGATGCCGGCACCGACCCGATCGAGAGCACGGGTGGCGTGTTCGCGACGACACGCACGGAGAAGTCGAGCGTCGTCGGCGTCCGACTGAATGCGTTCGCGTCGTTGTTGCCTGCCGGGCTCAGCGACCGGGCATACGCCACGGTGAACGTGTGGGTCCCGGTCTGCGTCGGCGCCCTGAGGACGACGTGGCTCACCGCCCCGCCGACATAGGACGGGACCGGGTCTGGGCAGCCCTGGCCGTCCGTCGCCCAGGGGATCTCGAAGGGGGCCAGCGTGACGGTCGAGACGCTCACGATCTTGCCGTCGAGCGGCTCGGTGCCGCCGCCGGTCAGGACGACCGACTGGCCCGGGTCGATGTGCTGCAGGCCGATGCAGGTGACGAGGAAGCGCACATCCGCGGAGACGGTCCCGCCGGGTCCCACCTCACCGAGGAAGTGGGTCCGGTCGACGATCGGCGTGACGCTATCGGCCTGGACGGAATCGGCCGCGGCCGTACCAGCGAGGAGGAGGACGGCGCCGAGCGACAGGGCCACGGCCCGACGGAGCGGTCGGCGAGACATCGACAGGTCACTCCCAGGACGCCAGCACGATCGACGCGCCGTCGTGCTTGGCGTATGGCAATCGTCGCCCTGCTTCGCGTGCCCGCCATGACCCTATCGGCCGGTTCGGTGCGTGGTCGCGCCCCCCTTCGGTACCGATTCGGTGCCAGCAATCACCGAACCCGGGCCGGCGGCCCGGGTTCGGCTCCATCGACGGTGGGGCGACGTCGCTCAGGGCGTCCGGACGATCCGGCCCTCGACCGAGGGTGCGATCGGCGATCCGCGCCGATGACGGCGCCACCGCCGGATGGTCGATGAGTCGCTGGTGAGCGACGGTCCGGATACTCGAGGCGATGCCTCATCCGCAGGTCGTCGAGCGACTCGCCCGGCTGACACCGGACCAACGGGCTGCGGCGACAGCACCGGCCGGTCCGGTGCTGTGTGTCGCCCCGGCCGGGAGCGGCAAGACGACGACCCTCGTCGCGCGGATCGCGTGGCTCGTCGACGGCGGCGCCGACCCCGCGACGATCGCCGCCATCACGTTCAACAAGCGCGCCGCCGAAGAACTCTCCGAACGGGCGGACGTCGCGTTGGAGCCGCTCGGCATAGAGACGGGTGCTGTCCGCGTGCGGACCTTCCATGCGCTCGGGCGCGAGATCCTGCGAGACGCCGGCCACCGCGTCGACGCGCTGCTCGACCGGGCGGACCTCCTCGCCGAGCTGTGGCCGCGAACGACCCTGGCCGAGCGCAGCAGGCTCGACACGGCGTTCTCCAGGCTCAAGCTGGATCTGGCCGTGACGGCCTCGCACGTCGCCGCGGACCCCGACGCCGGATCGATCGCTCGCGCGTTCATCGCCTACGAGACCGCACTTCGCGATCGCGGCGCCATCGACTTCGACGACCTCGTGCGTGGCGCCCTCCAAGCGCTCGAGGCCGACGCCGGTCTCCTGGCTCGGTGGCGCGAGCGATGCACCCATCTGCTCGTCGACGAGGTCCAGGACGTCGACAGGTCGCAGCTCAGGCTCGCGCTGCTGCTGGCCGCCCCGGCGAACCGGATCTTCCTGGTCGGGGACGACGACCAGTCGATCTACGGATGGCGGCTCGCCGACGTCCGCCGGGTCCTTGCCATCGGAGCCTCGCTGCCAGGCCTGCGTCGGATCGATCTGCAGGTCAACCACCGGTGTCCGGCGCCGGTCGTGGACCGTGCCGTCCGGCTCATCGGCCACAACCACGAGCGCTTCGACAAGGTCATCCGCCCACGCGAGGACGCGCCCGGTTCGGTGATCCTGGCGCCCGACGCCGACGATGAGCCGGGCCGGACCACGCGGCTTCTGCGATCGTGGCCACACGACGACGGGACGCGGGCAGTGCTGGCGAGGACGAACCGCGAGCTCAGACCGGCGGTGCTCGCCGCGATGGCGCTCGGGATCGCGTTCCGCGCGCCGTCGGTGGAGCTGCTCGTCGACCAGCCAGGGCTGGACACGCTCCTCGATCGCGTCGACGTAGAGACGTCGCCGAGCCTTCCGCTCCTCATCCGCCTCGGGAGCTTTCGGACATCACTGCCCGTGGAGCCGTGGAGCGACCGCGAGCTTGCCGCGGCGCTGCTTGCCTGGGCGCCACCCTACCCGGACCTCGACGCGCTCCGCGCTGCGATCGCGGCGACGCGCACCCGCCTCGCCGAGCTCCGACGCGAGGATGCTCCGCTATCACTGGCCACGGCGCACTCCACGAAGGGTGCGGAATTCGACCACGTCGCGGTCGTCGGTCTGGAGGAGGGTCGATTCCCGAGCGAGCGCGCCGTCGCGGACGCCGAGGACCCGTCACGGGCCTATGAGGAGGAGCGTCGGCTGGGATACGTGGCGTGGACCCGAGCGCGCAGGACGCTCACGCTCAGTTACGACCCCGCGGTCCCCTCGCCCTTCCTGCTCGAGGCGTTCTCGCCAGAGGAGCTGGGGATCGCTAGCGCCGCGCTCCATAACGATTGATCTCGCGGATGAGCCGATCGATCGCGTCGAGGAACGGCTCGGTCACGTCCGGCGGCAATGCGTCCCGGACCGAGTCCTTGGGGCCGTATGCCGCGCGCGCCCGCATCGCCGTCGATCGCAGTGCGGGGAGCTCCTCGTCACGCAACCGGTCCGGGAGCGAATCCAGGAATCGCAACCACCGCTCGTCGTCGCGCTCGCGGGCCGCCGCGACCAGCCGGTCGGCGTGGCGTGCCGCTGCGAGTCCGAGGTCGTCGATCGCGCCGAGCTCATGGCGCGCCGGGCCGGTCTGTCGGAGCCCGTCAGGCATCCGCCGGGGCCGAGGCCGACTCGGTGCCGGCACCGCCGTCGGGGGGCGCGAGGAGCAGAAGCGGCAGGCGCTTGCGCTCCGACCCGTTGACGAGGATACGGAACGAGTAATCGCCTGGCGCCGGGAAGGTCAGGTTCCACAGATCGATCGAGAACGTGAGGGTCGCGTCGCGCCCATCGCGCTGGCTGCGGGCCACGAGGCTGCCGGTCGCGCCCGCCACCTCCGCCCCGTCAGGGTCGAGCAGGACGAAGCGGATGTCGTGCTCTCGGTCGGTCTCGGGCGCCGTCACCTGGAGCCCGATCACGAGCGCGAGGTGGGGATGCCGCAACGGGAATCGGCGCCCGCCTATCCGGGCGATCCCACCGCCGAGTACATGGAATTTCTGGCCCGGCACCGTCTCCGCGGCATCGGCCAGGAACGCGAAATCGATGTCCGGCACCTGGCTATCCTAGCCGCTGGTCGGAGGCCGTCGTCGCGACCGTCGAGACGAGCGCGACCCGATACGAGCCGTCGCTCGCGTCCTACCGGGCCTTCGCCGCCGCCGTCGCGCGCTTGCGAGCCGGCGTGGCCGCGACGGCGGAGAGACGGTCATGACCGTTCGTCCGGTCGGCACCGTTCGTGCGTCCGGCCTCTTCCGCGAAGGTGACGTCGGACAGGGGGACGAGCGGCTCGCCCCGGAGGACACGCTCCAGGTACTCGCCCGTTGCGGACCCCGGCGTCGCCGCGATCTTCTCGGGCGTGCCCTGCGCGATGATCCGCCCGCCGCGGTCGCCGCCCTCGGGACCGAGGTCGACGATCCAGTCCGCGGTCTTGATGACGTCGAGGTTGTGCTCGATGACCAGGACCGTGTTGCCACCATCGACGAGGCGGTGGAGCACCTCGAGGAGCTTCTCGACGTCGGCGAAGTGCAGGCCCGTCGTCGGCTCGTCGAGGACGTACAGCGTGCGGCCCGTCGCCCGCCTCGACAGCTCGGTCGAAAGCTTGACCCTCTGTGCCTCGCCGCCCGACAGGGTCGTGGCGGGCTGACCGAGGTGGACGTAGCCAAGGCCCACGTCGTAGAGCGTCTGGAGCTTGGCCTTCACGTTGGGCACGGGCGAGAAGAAGTCGAGAGCTTCGGCGATGGTCATCTCGAGGACGTCCGAGATCGACTTTCCCTTGTAGTGGATCTCGAGGGCCTCCCGGTTGTACCGCTTGCCCTTGCACACCTCACACGGGACGTACACATCGGGCAGGAACTGCATCTCGATCTTGAGGATCCCGTCGCCCTTGCAGTTCTCGCACCGCCCCCCCTTGACGTTGAACGAGAAGCGGCCCGGGGAGTAGCCCCGCAGCCGGGCTTCGGGCACGCCGGCGAACAACTCTCGGATCGGACCGAACAGGCCGGTGTAGGTCGCAGGGTTCGACCGCGGGGTCCGGCCGATCGGGCTCTGGTCGATCTCGATGATCTTGTCGTTGTGCTCCGCCCCGATGAGCTTGTCGTGCTTCCCGACGGGCTCGCGTGACCCATTGAGCTCGCGAGCCAGCGCGCGGTACAGCACCTCGGTGACGAGCGTGCTCTTGCCGCTCCCGCTCACGCCGGTGATGGCCACGAAGGTGCCCAACGGCAGCTTCAGGTCGACGTTCCGGAGGTTGTGCTCTTTGGCGCCGCTCACGCCGAGCGTCTTGCCGTTGCCCTTGCGGCGCTTCTTCGGGATCGGCACCTCGCGCTCGCCCCGCAGGAAGGCGCCCGTGATCGAGCGTGGCTCGCCGAGGAGCAACTCCAGCGGACCGTTGGAGATGATCTCGCCACCGTGCTCCCCGGCGCCGGGACCGATGTCGACCACCCAGTCGGCGGTCCGGATCGTCTCCTCGTCGTGCTCGACGACGAGCACCGTGTTCCCGAGGTCGCGGAGCCGCGTCAAGGTCGCGATGAGCTTCGCGTTGTCCCGCTGGTGCAGGCCGATCGACGGCTCGTCGAGGATGTAGAGGACGCCCATCAACGTCGTGCCGATCTGCGTCGCCAGCCGGATCCGCTGCGCCTCGCCGCCGGACAGCGTGACGCTCGTCCGATCGAGGGTCAGATAATCGAGACCGACGTCGACCAGGAACCCGAGCCGGGCGACGATCTCCTTGACGACCTGGTACGCGATGGCTCGCTCACGGTCGTTGAGGTGCCCGCGCAGCCCTGACGCCCACGCCAGCGCGTCGGTGATGGACATCGTCGCGACGTCCCAGATGTTGCGGTCGCCGATGGTGACGGCCAGGATCTCGGGCCGAAGCCGCTTGCCGCCACAGGTGGGGCACGGCTTGGTGACCATGAACTTCTCGATCTCGCCCTTGATGTAGTCGGAATCCGTCTCGCGGTAGCGGCGCTCGAGGTTGGTGATGATGCCCTCGACGTTCGCCTTGTAGGTGCTCTCCCCGCGCTCGTGGCGGTACCGCACGAGCACTCGCTCCTGATCGCGCTTCGCGTAGAGCAGGTAGTCGAGTGCCTCCTTGGGGAGCTTCTTCACCGGCGCCCGGAAGTCCCAGCCGTGCGCGTCGCACACCGCCTCGAGGATCTTCATCCGCCACGACGCGTCGGTGGACAGCAGGCCGCCTGTACCGAGGGCACCCTCGGACAGGCTCTTCTCCGGTCGCGGGATCAGCAGCGCCGGATCGATCTCGAGTTTCGTCCCGAGCCCCGTGCACGTCGGGCATGCGCCGTGCGGGGAGTTGAACGAGAACGACCGGGGCTCGAGCTCATCGATCGTGAACCCGTCGTAGGGACAGCTGTACTTCTCGCTGTAGCGCCGCTCCTCGAACGACGGAGGCTCGTCGTCGCGCGGCGCCGGCGCGATCAGCACCGCGCCTTCCCCGAGACGGAGTGCGGTCTCGATCGAGTCGGCAAGGCGCGATGCATCGGGATCCGGGATCACCTGTCCCGTGTCGGGGTCGATCGGCCGGCCATCAGGCGCTCGCGGGGCACCCTCCGGCGCCTCGGCGTGGCGGACGATGTACCGGTCGACGATGACCTCGATCGAATGGCGCTTGTACTTGTCGAGTGACGGCGCGTCGGCGATGTCGTACTGCTCGCCATCGACGCGGACGCGAACGAACCCCTGCCGGCGCGCGGCATCGATGATCCGGTCGCCCTCGGTCTTGCGGTCCTTGATCAGCGGGCCGAGCACGAGCAGCCTGGTGCCTTCGGGGAGCGCCAGGACCTGGTCTACGATCTGCTGCACGCTCTGGCGCTCGATCGCGTGCCCGTTCGGGCAGTGCGGAACGCCGATCCGCGCGAAGAGCAGCCGAAGGTGATCGTAGATCTCGGTGACGGTGCCGACCGTCGAGCGTGGATTGCGGCTCGCACCCTTCTGGTCGATCGAGATGGCCGGCGACAGCCCGTCGATCTGGTCGACGTCGGGCTTCTCCATCTGTCCGAGGAACTGCCGGGCATACGCGCTCAGGCTCTCGACGTACCGCCGCTGGCCCTCGGCGTAGATCGTGTCGAAGGCAAGGCTGGACTTCCCGGAGCCGCTCAGACCGGTGATGACGACGAGCCGGTCACGCGGGAAGGCGACGGTGACGTCCTTGAGGTTGTGTTCGCGCGCGCCGCGTACGACGAGCTGGTCTTGGGGCACGACGGAAGTCTAGCCGATACCACACATTTCGAACAGGTGTTCGTGTGTGCGATGGCTCAGTGGGGAAGGATCACCGCGGTATTCGTGATGCCGCCGATGATGCCCGCCGCGATCCCGAGGGCGACGGGCATCCCGCCGATCACCGCCCAACGTCCCCTGCTCTCGTTGACAGCGGCAGCGATCGCGAGTGCCGTGATGAGCGTCACGAGCGCGACCTTCGCCACGGCCACGGCAGGTGTGCCGAGCGCCTCGAAGAGGCCCTGGACGATGGGGTTCGCCTCGGCTCCGGCGCCGTGAGATCGGACCATCACGCTGAACGTGGCGAAATCGAATGCCTGCGCGATCGCCAAGGTGAGGAACCTCAACAGCACCTCTCCAAACTAGACATCACCCATCCGGTCCGCATCACCGAATCGCGTCTATCGATGCTGTTTGCGCAACGAAGCGGTGCGTCGGTACACCAGTCCGCCACGGCGGCCTCTACTGGCGCCTCGTCAAGGGTGGCCGACCGCCCGTACGGCGCGTGCTCCGGGCGAGGCCGGGACGGGTTGCAGCTTCGCGACGACGCCCAGTCGCGGAGGCGGGACCCTACGGGCGTCGGCGGCCCGAGCGGACCGGGCGCTGGCCGGTCCGGCGGCGGATGTTCGGGGTCACGGTCCGGTCCCAGGTCGGCCTGTCGAGCCAGCGAGCCTGCCAGCCGTTGGCGTCGTCGTGCTCGTCGCGGATCCCCGGGAGCCAGTC
>DATHTG010000349.1:0-2731 GCA_035463515.1 Candidatus Limnocylindrales bacterium | reverse complement strand
CGGACGGACCGCTCGTCGAGGGTGGGACCGTGGACGTCCGGCCGAAGTATCCCGTCACCTACCACTGCCGGATCCTTCGGCTCGTCCCCGAGCGACTGCTGCGCATCGAGGTCCGACCCGTTGGCATGACCATCGTGAATGTGTACGAGATCGAACCGACCGATGGCGGTTCTCGGATCCGCCACGCGTTCGAGTTCTCAGGCCCGCTCAGCGGGCCCGTTCGGTGGCTCGGCATCGCCGGGCTGTATCGGTCGTCGCTCGACGACGAGATCCGCCATTGCATCGAGTTCGCTCAAGCGCGAGACGCGAACGCCGCGCCGGCCTGAGCGACGTCCCGTCACGCCTCGCCCTCGTGCGCGATGTGGCGGAACTGCCGCCACAGGACCGCGACCAGGATCGCTGAGCCGGCGAACCCGAACCAGAACGGCGCGGTGATGCCGAACGAGCGCGCCAGGAGCCCGCCGATCGGCGTGCCGACGACCATGCCCCCGATCACACCGACCGTGTAGACGCCCGTCACTCTGCCGAGGAGCTGGTCGGGCACCGCTCGCTGGCGGACGACGGTGGACGTCGTGCCCCACACGAAGGCGTGAGCGCCGAAGACGACCATCGTCGCGAGGGCGACGGCCGCCGACGTCGTGAGCGCGAGGACGAGGTGCGTCCCGGTCTCGATCAGGAGACCGACGCGCATGATGTCCGCGAGTGAGAACCGGCGCTCGAGACGGCCGTAGCTCGCGGTCCCGACGATACCGCCGACCGCGATCGCCGTCGTCAGCAGGCCGAAGCCGACCTCGTCCATCCCGAGCCGTTCGCCCGCATAGAGCACGAGCACCGACCACGCTGCCCCGTACGTGACGTTGAACGCCACGATCGTCAGCGCGAGGGTCCGCATCGGCGGGTGGGCGACGAGCCAGCGGATCCCTTGCACCATCTCGTCGATGAGGTGCCGCTCCTCCGGGGCCCGCGCGGCGATGTCCGCGACGTCTGTCGCGACTCGTGTCACGAGCAGGGCGCCGAGGGCGAAGCAGGCCGCGTTCGTGGCGAACGGCAGGGCCATCCCGACGCTGAACAGGAACGCGCCGATCGGCGGCCCGATCAGTTGGTTGGTCAGCAGGAACGAGCCCGTGAGCCGGGCATTTGCGATCCCGAGATCCTGGCGTGGCACGACCTGCGGTGGCAGGCTGCTGCTGGCGACGTCGGCGAAGACCTCTGCCGTGCCGAGGATGAAGAGCGCCAGGAGGACGACGGCGATATCGACCGCGCCGGCGGCGATGGTGGCCGCGAGGACGGCGAGTACCAAGCCGCGAGCGAGGTTGACGCCGGCGATGATCCGGCGTCGATCGAGTCGATCGGCGATGGCCCCGGCAGGGATGCCGAACAGCAGGTTCGGGAGCTGCTGGCTGAGGACCGCCATCGAGACGAGGAGCGGGTCGCGCGTCTGCGACGCGACGAGGAGCGGTCCGGCCGCCAAGGCGATGCCATCGCCGACGTTCGTGACGATCGACGACGCGAGCAGCCACCGAAACGGCTGCCCGAGCCGGGCGGGTGCGATGGTGTCGCCGAGACGACCGGTCAGGAGCACCGGCGGAGGATAGGCGCCCCGACTCTAGCCGGGAGGCCTTCCCCGGGGTTCGTGCAGGTGGGGCGGGATCAGCCCCGTGATTCCCAATCCCGTCGGCCGAGGCCGATCGTGAAGGCGATCGCCTCGCCGATCAGCGTCACGATCGCCAGTACGACGATGCTGAGCCCGAAACTCAGTGCCAGGAACACGACATCGAACAGATCGAGCGGCGTCATCGGCATCCCCCACCGTGCGTTGACTGCTGGCACCGATTCTGCGGTCGCCGTCAAGACGGGCGTTCGACGAAGCGTCGATATGTAGCGTCCTGAGGTCGATGTCGGGGGCGTCCATCAGTGCCGCGAGTCTCGGGGCGTCGGATCGAGCGCTCCTAGCGGCCCAGGAGCTGATCGACGGGCGCGAAATCGTCGGTGAGGATCGGCGAGTCGCCGATGAACGTGGCGACCTCGTCGGGGCTTGACAGGATGCCGGTGATCGAGCCCTCGCCCCACATCGCGATGCTCGCCTCGACGGCGGACGTATGGAGCGGCGTGTCGCTCGCGACGAGGACGAGATTGCCGCCCCCCTCGGCGTCGAGGGTGCTGCGTCGCGCGATGACCGCGACATCCGAGAACACGGTCCCTGCAGTCGCGGCCTCGGCGCGGACGAAGCGCAACGGCGGGTAATCGATGATGTTGACGACGTACGCGCCGCGTGGCCGCAGCACCCGGGCGATCTGGTCGAGCATCTCGCGTGTCGTGAGATGCCAGGGCACGGCGAGACCGCCGAAGGCGTCGCCGACGACGACGTCGAATGCGTCCGACGGTAGTGCGCGGATCGACTGACGCGCGTCGCCGAGCCGCACGTCGATGCTCTCGTGTGGTTCGTATCCGAGCTCCGCCTGGGCGATCTCGTAGATCCGCGGATCGAGCTCCAGGACCGTCTGCCGGGCGTCGGGATGCTGTGCCTCGATATAGCGCGGGAACGTGAACCCGCCACCACCGATGTGGAGGACGTCGGGCGACGAGTCGAGCTGCGCTCGGAGCGGCGCGGTCGCGTCTGCGAATCGCCGGACGTAGCCGAACTCGAGATCCGTCGGATCGTCGAGGTCGACGGCCGCATGCGTCAGTCCATCGAGGACGAGCACGCGGACGTTCGGGTCGGCCACGTCGT
>DATHTG010000348.1:0-1616 GCA_035463515.1 Candidatus Limnocylindrales bacterium | reverse complement strand
AGATGATCCACGCCCTACGCTCACGCCTTCGCGCGCCCATCGCAGCTCTGCTCGGCGGGATGCTCGTCGCCACCGCGGCGTTCGTCTCGCCATCCGTCACCCTGTCGGCCTGGGACGTGCTCCCCGGACTCGGCTGTGCCGACAACCAGTTCCGCGCCGAGTACTTCTCCAACCGCAGCCTCTCCGGCACCCCGGTCCTCGTCCGCTGCGAGAACGCCATCGACCACAATTGGTCGATGGGCCGTCCGTCATGGCGGGTGCCCGCCGACAACTTCTCGGCTCGCTGGACCGCGATCGCCCAGTTCGACGCCGGCACGTACGCGATCCGGGCCCGCTCCGACGACGGGATCCGGGCATGGATCGGCGGGCAGGGCGTCCTGGCCGAGTGGCGCGACCAGAGCCCGACGTCGTTCTCCAGGACCGTGACGCTCCCGGCCGGACGCCAGCTGATCCGGGTCGAGTTCTACGAGCATACGGGAACGGCCGAGGCGCGCTTCGCGATCCAGTCGCTGACGCCCGCTCCGACCCCGACGCCGACCCCGACTCCGAACCCGACAGCGACGCCGACGCCGCGTCCGACGGCCACCCCGGCTCCGACCCCGACGCCCCCGCCGGCTCCGAGCACGAGCGGCTTCGTCACCCGTCAGGGAACGAAGCTCGTTCTGAACGGTGCCACCTATCGCTTCACCGGCTTCAACATCTACAACGCGAACAGCCGCAACAACTGCTGGTACAGCCTCGGCTTCAACGACAGCAAGCTGGCGTCGAGTCTCGACACGATCGGTCGCGGCCAGGAGGCGTTCCGGGCCTGGTTCTTCCAGCGCCTGGCGACCTCGAACGGGGCCCGCGACTGGTCCGCCTTCGACCACACGCTCGCGGTCGCGAAGTCACGCGGCGTCCGGGTGATCGTCACCCTGACCGACCACTGGGGCGCCTGCGACAACAACGGCCGGCTGGGTGACTGGTTCTACGGCGGCGGCTACCGGAACCGCTCGTCGGGCGACCTCGTCAGCTACCGCGACTGGGTGCGCGAGGTCGTCACCCGCTACAAGGACGACCCGACCGTCCTCATGTGGCAGATGGTCAACGAGGCCGAGAGCGGCAGCCACACCAACCTCTGGAACTTCGCCAACGACATCGGCAAGCTCATCAAGTCGATCGACTCCCGCCACCTCGTCTCGCTCGGCACGATCGGCTCCGGCCAGGCCGGGACCGCCGGCGACGACTACCGCAAGCTCCACGCGATCCCCGAGATCGACGTCTGCGAGTACCACGACTACCCGCCGTCACCGGGCAACTACCCGAACATCACCGGGCAGCTCTCGGAGCGCCTGAGCCAGTGCAATGCCCTCGGCAAGCCGCTCTTCGTCGGCGAGGTCGGCGTCCGCCTGGGTGAGCTCGGTGGCGACCGCAACCGCCGGGCAGACATCCTCCGCAACAAGCTGAGCGCCCAGTTCAATGCCGGCGTCGTCGGCTTCCTGCCGTGGGCGTGGGCGAACGATCCGTCCCAGGTCTACGAGGACTACCTCTACACGACTGGCGATCCTGCCATCGCGATCATCGGCGGCTGATCCGGCCCTGGCCGTTTCGTCCAGCGATCGGGCGGGGCGACCGAA
>DATHTG010000347.1:0-1630 GCA_035463515.1 Candidatus Limnocylindrales bacterium | reverse complement strand
TGCGGCTTCGCGCGTCGCTCGAGTCGCTCACCGACCCGCACCGCCAGGTCGCCGGCGTCGCGCTCGAGCTCGGGTACGCGAGTGCCAGCCACTTCATCGACAGCTTCCGCAGCGCGTTCGCGATGTCGCCGAGCCGCTTCCGCGCCTCCGCCCGGGTCGCCTGAGCCTCAGTCGAGGAGGTCGGCGAAGACGTCGTCCTCGCTCTCGAGATCGATCTCGGCGCTGCCTTCGAGGGCGTAGATCCGCTGACGGCCGAAGCCCTTGATCTCGCGCTCGCCCATGTCCCGGAACCGGAAGTCGGCGCGGATCCGTTCGTACGTGTCCGCGTTGAGCGCGATCGACATCGGCCGGGCGATCGACTCCATGCGGGCCGCGAGATTCACGCCCGGGCCGAAGATGTCGTAGACGTACTTCTGGATGCCGACGATCGAGCCGATCACGGGTCCGGTGTTGATCCCGACCCGGCAGCGCCACTGGTGGGCGAGCGACTCGTTGCGACGCCCGACATAGCTCACGATGCGCAACGCGATGTTGGCCATGTTCCGGGTGTCGTCCGGTGACGGATCGGGGATCCCGGCGACCGCCATGTAGGCGTCACCGATCGTCTTGATCCGTTCGCCGCCGTACTGCTCGACGATCCGGTCGAACGCCGTGAAGAGGTCGTTGAGCTCGGCGATGAGCGCCGGCGGGTCCTGGCTGACGGCCATGTCGGTGAACCCGGCGAAGTCGAGCATGAGGACCGCCGCATTGTCGAAGCGTCGCGGGGTCGTGACGCCGAACTGCTTCCACTCGTCGTAGACGGTCTTCGGCATGATGTTGAGGAGCAGCCGCTCGACGCGTTCCTTCTCCTTGCGCAGCTCGCGGGTGTGCTTCTCGACCATCCTCGAGTACGACTCGACCATGTACTCGAGCTCCTTGATCTTCGAGATGTTCTGGCACTCGACGATGAGGAGCGGGACGTCCTCCTGGACGGTCTTCGAGATCTGGATCGCGAGGTTGATCGGCCGGTTGCGCGGGCGGACCTCGACCTCGGTCACGAACGGACGGTCGTCCGCCAGGCGGGTGGTCAGCCGGTCCACGTCGAGCGCCGGCAGGAACTCCTTCAGGCCGTGGCCGCCGGAGGGTGCCTCCGGGAACAGCTCGGAGAACCGGCGATTGCAGAAGGTGACCTCGAGCGTCTCGGGCTGGGCGATCGCCAGACCGACGCCGGCCGACTCGAGCAGGAGCTCGTTGAAGCGCTCGAAGTCGATCCCGCCACGGGGTTGATCGTCCTCGGCCTGCGCGCTCCTCGAAACGGTCACGCCGGTGCCGTTGCCGCGACGATCAGGTCCCGCCGCGCGCGCATCTGCCCGATCACCGAATCGACGTCACGGTCCGCCATCCGGAAGTCCTCGAGGGTCTCGCGCATGAGCGCGGTCATCCGGTCGAACGCCGCCGAGTCGATGCCGAGCCGCGCGTGCGCGAGCCGCAGGTGCTCGTCGGTGTAGCTGGCCGGACCGCCCATGAGGAACGCCACGAACTTCGTCTGGTGGTCGATCAGCCGGCGCATGTCGACGTGCTCGAAGTAGGGCTCGAGCATCTCGGAACGGAGCACGTTGTCGTAGAACGACGACACGATGCGGCTCACGGT
>DATHTG010000346.1:0-11976 GCA_035463515.1 Candidatus Limnocylindrales bacterium | reverse complement strand
AGACCGCCGGTGGCGTCCGCGAGCGCGTCGCGCAGCGCGGCGGCAGCCTGCCGCACGCCCGCGAGCTTGGGTCGATCGATACGGCCCAGGACCGAGCGGAGCAGCTCGTCGCTGAGTGCGTCGATGTCCTCGAGCATCCGTTCGCCTTCCGGTGTGACCCGGATCAGCACGATCCGACGGTCCTCGGGGACGCCTGTCCGTTCGACGAAGCCGCGTTCCTCGATACGGTCGATGAGACCGGTGGCGTTCGACAGCGACACGTTGAGCACCTCGGCGAGGTGGCTCATCGTCATCTGCCCGTTCCGCTGGAGGGTATAGAGGATGTGGAGCTGGGCCATGCTGAGACCGAGCCGGACCACACGCTCACTCGCCGCGCATTTGAGCATCGTCATCGACGCGCGGAAGTCGGCGATGATGGCGGCGTACGGGTCGGGCGGGGTTCGTGCGGGCGCGGACCTCGTGGCCCCGATCGCGGGGCCCGGCGAGATACTTTCTGTCACGTGAAATATCCTACTCGGCCAAACCATCCTGTCAACATGAACGGTCAACACCGAATGCAGGAGCCTCGATGCGATACGCCCTGATGCTCGAACCCCAGCAGGGGATGAGCTACGCGGACCAGCTGGCATCAGCGAAGCGCGCCGAGGCCAACGGCTTCGACGCGTTCTTCCGGTCCGACCACTTCGCGAGCTTCCCCGGGGAATCGGGCCAGCCCACGACCGACGCATGGTCGGTCCTCGCGGGCCTGGCCCGCGACACCGAGCGGATCACGCTGGGCGTGCTGGTCTCACCGGTGACGTTCCGGCACCCGGGCGTCTTCGCGAAGGTGGTCACGACCGTCGATGAGATGAGCGGCGGCCGGGTGGAAGTCGGTGTCGGCGCCGGTTGGAACGACGACGAGCACCGGCAGCTGGGCCTCGCCTTCCCGCCGATAGACGAGCGTGCTGATCTCCTGGAGGACCAGCTCGCGATCCTGCACGGGTTATGGGGCGAGCCCGACGGCTGGTCGTTCGAAGGCATCACGGGCATCCGGATCGAGGATGCGCTGTTCCGGCCGCGGCCTGTCGACGTCGCGGGGCGGCCCACCACGAACGTCGGGACCAAGCGGCCGCGGATCCTCGTCGGGAGCGGCGGCACGAAGCGCTCGTATCGGCTTGCGGCACGCTACGCCGACGAGTACAACCTCAGCTCGGCGTCCCCGGAGCGCGCTGCGGAGGTGCGCGAGAAGCTTGACGAGGCGTGCCGCGAGATCGGCCGCGACCCCCAGACGCTGGCACGCTCCACGATGGCCGGCGTGCTCATCGGGCGCACCGAGGACGAGGTCGTCGAGCGCGAACGCATCCTGCTCGAGGCATTCGGCTCCGATGCGGAGACCGGCGAGGCGTGGCTCGAGGAACGGCGACAGCGCTGGGTCTACGGCACGCCCGACATGGCCCGTGCCCAGGTCGAACGCTTCGCCGCCGCGGGCATCGAGCGGATCATGTTCCAGGACTTCATCCCGTGGGACCTGGACATGGTCGACGTGATGGGCGAGGAGCTCGTCGGCAGGCTCTGAGCGGGGCGCGGCCGGCACCAGACGTCAGGAGCGACTCGCCGGACGGCACAACGGACGGCTAAACCAGGCGCGGCGCCCAGATGGGCAGCCCGGGCGTCGCGCGTTGCGTCCGGAGTGACACAGGACGGCTGGCCGGAGGGCTGCGCGTGCTGAGGTGTCGGTCGTCACCTGGAGGGCAACGCCAGCCGGATGGGCACGTGTGAGCCCGCCCTAGCCCTCCGCGGCGTCCGCCGCGTCCCGATAGCGGTCGACGTCGCGGTGGATCGGGTCGGGGTTGACGCCGCGCGCTCGCGCGAACCGCTCCGTGAGGATCTGGAGCGCGGTGGCCGTGCCGAGTAACGCCGCGACGGGTGAGGGGAGCGACGCCGCCTCGGGGATCACGATGCGTCCGGCCGGCGTGAGCTCTGTCGGCAGGTCGACCGCGGCGTCGGCCGCGATGATCGCCGCCGCGTCCATGCCGATCGTCCGCGCCGCCCGAAGCGCGCCAGTCGCTCGAGCAAGCCGCTCGGACCTCCTGTCCCGGTCGGCAAGGATCAGGACGAGTCCCTGGCCCTCGCTCGTCGCGGCGAGGTGACCGTGCAGGAAGGTCTCGAGGTCGCGATACGCGGCCGGCGTCCACGTCCCCTCCTCGATCTTCAGCGTGAGTTCGCGTCCGGCCGTTCGGTCCGCTCCGGAGGCGATCACGACCGTCGAGCCGTGCTCGGCCAGCTGCGCCGCGGCGGCCTCGGCGATGCTCGCACGCTCCACGCCCGCGGCGACGAGGGTCCGTACCGTTTCTCGGAACGCCGCGTCGACCGGCTGCCCGGTGAGATGAGCGCCGACCGCCGTCGCGGCGACCAGAGGGCTGAGATACCCGACGGTATGGCACCAACTCTGATCGAGCTCGCCGGTCGCGACGACGATCTCCGCCAGGTCCGCTCCCGGCGACCGGTCGGAGACCGTGATGAGCGCGGTACGGGCGCCGGCGTCACGAGCCGCCTCCAACGCGGCGTTCGTCGCCGCCGTGCCACCCTCGTGCGAGATCCCGATCACAAGGCCGGTCGATGGCGGGTCCAACCACAGCTCGAACGCTTGCGCCGCGACGGGCCGGTGACGCGTCGCGTGACCGGGCGCCCGGAGGCCGGTCGCATCGACCGCGCTGCGCAGGATGTCCGCGACACCGAGCGCGCCGTGCTCTGACGTCCCGCAGCCGGTGACGACGACCGGATCCCCCGCCCGCAGCGTCCGCCGGATCACGCGGGCGAGTTCGGCCGCACCGCTTGCGACCGCCTCGTGCCGCTCGAGGATCCGTGCGGCGACGCCGGGCTCCGCCTCGATCATGTCCGTCATGTGGAACGGTGGTCCGGCTCGAAGGCTGGGCTGTGAGGTCGAGGCCCACGGGTCGGGCATGTCGGGGAGCGGCGCCGTCGGGTCGAACGCGGTGGTCTCCATCGCCCGAGCATACGGGCCGGGCCGGCCGCGCTGTCGGCTCGGACCACACCACGGCTCAGCCCGTCCTCCGCCGGTCCGTGGCACGATTCCCCGCCGACGACGTCGACGGAGGTACGGATGCAGGTCGGATTGATGGCCCCGCAGGGCTGGAAGGGCGATTACGACGGATGGCCGCCGGCCGATGCCTGGGCGCGCACCGTCGAGCTGGCACGGCAGGCGGAGGCGCTCGGGTTCGAGTCGCTGTGGGTGTTCGATCACTTCCACACCGTCCCGGAGACCAAGGACGAGATCACCCTCGAGTCATTCTCGGTCCTCGCGGCGCTCGCGATGGAGACGAGCCGTGTCCGGCTCGGGCACATGGTCATCTGCACGGGCTTCCGGAACCCGGCGCTGACCGCGAAGGTGTCCTCGACGATCGACGTCATCAGCGGTGGTCGGTTCGAGCTCGGCATCGGCGCGGGCTGGAAGAAGGACGAGTGGATCGCCTACGGGTATGGATTCCCGCCGCTGGCCGAGCGGCTCGACGCGCTCGGCGACCACCTCGAGATCATCACCGCGATGTTCCAGCCCGGCCGATCGACCTATGACGGTCGGTATGCCCACATCCGCGGCGCGGTCAACGTCCCGCAGGGCCTCCAGGAGCCGCGCATCCCGATCATCGTCGGCGGCAACGGCCGGCAGAGGACCGCCGGGTATGCGATCCGTTACGCGGACGAGCTCAACTTCGTGTTCATCGAGCCAGACGACATCGCCAAGCGCATGCGCGACGTCCGTCAGCGCTGCGAGGCCGAGGGTCGTGATCCGGCCACGATGCGCTTCTCGCTGTATGAGCGCGACGAGCTGATGCGCGACGCCGGCCCAGCCCGCATCGATCGTCTCGCCACGATGAACGAGATCGGCCTCGACCGGCTCGTCGCGTTCCCGACCCGCTGGGCGCCCACGATCGATGCGCAGGCGGCCTTCGCCGAAGATTGCCGTGCGGCGGGGATCAGCCTCGCGCCGGCAGCCGAACCGGTGGGCGCCTAGTCCGACAGTTCGATCGAACGGGAGATGGCCTGGGCGTCCGCCTCGGACGCGTTCGTGATGCTCACGACGAGCTGCTTGTCGCCGTTGAGCAGGAAGTACTGCTCGATCGTCGGCGCCGGCACGCCGGTGCCGGCTGACATCGCGTAGCGCAGGTGGATCGCCTCACCGGCTGGGAGCTGCACGCGCTCTGAGGCGATCTCGCCGTCGGTCAGCGCTTCGAGCTGGGCGAGGTTCGCCTGCTCGAGGAAGTCGAGGCTCAGGCCCATGCTCGGGGTCGAGAGGATGTTCAGGTTCGTACCGCTCGCCGCGTCCGGGCCGAAGGCGAAGACCACGAGCCCCTGCGCCGCCATCGCCCGGATCTGCTGTGAATACAGCTCTGCGAGATCCGGGTTCATCGAGCCCGCTGCATCCAGCATGGCGTCGATGTCCTGCGCCTGAAGGTCGATGCGTGTCCAGCCATCGGGCAGCGTCAGGGCGAACCGGTGCTCGGGGATGACGACGCGCCCCGTCGTGGCGATGCTGGCCGCGGCGCTGGCAGACGCGCTCGCCGCGACGGTCGGCGACGCCTCGGACGTGGGAGCGGCCGACGGTGTCGCGACCGGTTCGGCGGATGTCGATGGCGCGGTCGACGCTGTCGATGTGCCACCACACGCGGCGGCGATAAGCGTGAGCAGGGCGACGCCGATCATGGCAGTCGCGCGCGTGCGGGTCGGAGAGGTCATGTGCTTTCGGGTCCCCAGTGCGGTGCGCTCGAGCGGCTCGGCTCGAGACCGGACGGGAGCCTATCGGGGGCTGGTACCGGGCGTCCAGCACCCGATGGTCCGGCTATCGGGTCCGGCCGATCCGGCCGATCCGGCCCGCCGGCCAGTAGCGGAACCACACCCGCCCGACGAGCAGCTCGACGGGCACGGGGCCGAACCGGGTGGAATCGATCGCCGACCCGTAGCCCGCCGCGGCGGTCGTCTCCTCATCGGCGTCGGCGACGAGCCACGCCTCGTCGTCCGCGAGTTCCAGGTAGCCCTCCCGGAACGGCACGCGGTCGCCGGGCAGGGCCGCGACGCGCTTGACGGCGAGCTCATCCGTGTCGGGCTGACGGAATGCGACGACGGTGCCGCGGCGTGGCCAACGGGCGGTCGTCGGATCGACGAGGAGCCAATCGCCCTCGCTCAGCGTCGGCTCCATGCTCGCGTGCTCGATCGCCAGCCGCCACGGACCGCGGAGTCGCTCGCGAAGGCTATGGGTACGACGAGGCCCCGCCGTCCGGCGGGGCCTCGGGATGCGCATCTGAAAGGCGCTCAGCCGGGGCGACCGGCGACGCGTGTCTTCTCGGGACCACCCGTCGCCTTCCAGGCGGCATCGATCTCGTCGATCATGTCGAGCAGCGCCTTGGAATCGGCGGCGTCCGTCGACGCCTTCACCTTCGACACCTGCTTGTTGGCATTCCAGAACATCTCGTGGAGGTTGGGGACCTTCTCGAGGTGCTCGGGCTTGAAGTAGTCATGCCACAGGACGTCGAGGTGGTGTTTTACGAGGTCGGCACGCTCCTCCTTGATGTGGATGGCGCGGCCGCGGAACGTCGGATCCTCGTTGGCGGCGTATTTCTCGAGGATCTTGTGACAGGACTCGGCCTCGATGCGCGCCTGCTCGGGGTCGTAGACGCCGCACGGCAGGTCGCAGTGGGCCTTGGCGGTGGTGGTGGGCGCGAGCCAACCGGTCAATCGCGACATGGGACTCCTTCTCTCGCTGGGTCGAGGGCCATCCACCCTACCGTCTCGGGAAGCGCCTCGAAGTCTCCGAGCGCGCTGTGGCCGTGTCAAACATCTGCAGGACGCGGGTATCATCGGCCCCGATGACGGACCGAGGGGTGCCCAGCACGGACGGTTCACCGGCCTGCCCCTTCGTGGCCTTCGAGGACGAGCGCGACGCACGTGCCGACCGTCCCGACCATCGCCACCGATGTTTCGCGGAAACCGAGCCGGCTCCCCGCGCGCTGGCGCACCAGGAGGCGTACTGCCTCTCGTCGGCGTTCCCGGTGTGTCCGACGTTCCAGGACTGGGCGCGTCGCGAAGCGGCGCACGCGATCCCGGGCCAGGCGGGGGCCCCGGAGGAGGCTGGTGTCGCCGCGGTCGCCACCGGCGGGGTCATGGCCCCGGCCGCGGGTGATGCCGGACGCTTTGGTGACGCGGACGACGCGGATGACGGTGACGACGATCCGTGGAGCCACCCGGCACCCGAGCTGCCCCTCGAGGAGCGACCGCGCCGGAACCCGCCGCGTGACTGGGCGGCGCCGCCACCGTGGGCCTCGGGCCTCGGCGGAGCGGGGGCTGCCGGTGCTGCGGGTCCCGGTGGCCGAGGTCCGCGGGATGATGGGCCGGACGCGCACGCCGCGCACCAGGAAGGTCAGGGGCTCGCCGGAAGTGCCGCAGACAGGCTCGCCCGGGGCGACGAGATCGGCGAGGACTGGGCACCCCGCCCCGCGACGCGTGCTCGATCGGCGTCCGTCGACGATCGCTCGACGCCGGCAGATCCGGAGCTTGCCGGCCTCGTCAGTCGAGCGGCCCGGCAGGCTGAGGAGTCCGAATCGCACGTCGACGTCAGGCCGCCGACCCGCGCCGGACGCCGCCCGACCGTCAGCTCGACGCGGGACCGCGGGCGCGAGCGGGAGCGCGATCGCGACCGGGAGCGCGAGCGCGCATCCGTGGACCGGGACCACGAGGGCCCGTCGTGGGAGCGGGCTCGCCGCTACGAGGCGTATCCATCGATCAAGACCCGGGCCGGCCTCTCGGGCTTCTCCGGCATCCCGACCATCGGCGTCCTGTTCGGAGGCGTCGTCCTGGCCGCGCTGATCCTGTTCTTCCTGCCCGGACTGCTGGGTGTCGGCCGCGAGGAGCCGGTCGGCGGTCCGAGCGCGAGTCCGTCATCCGCGGTGGAGGAGACGCCGTCGGCGTCACCGACCCCGGTCCCCGAGCCGACGCCGCAGGTCTACGTGATCAAGACCGGCGACACGCTGTCGCGCATCGCGCGCCAGTTCAACGTGTCGCTCGACGCGCTCCTCGCCGCCAACAAGGAGCGCATCTCGAACCCCAACCGGATCCGGGTCGGCGACGAGATCATCATCCCGTTGCCCGAGACGACCGAGGTACCGGCGGAGCCGTCGCCCTCCTGACGGCGCGCGGCGCGCCGCCGCTGGCCGCCGCGTCGCCGGACGCGCCTAGCGCGGCGCGATGTTGATCGCGGTGATCCGTCCCGCCTCGACCCGGAATGTCGCGTCGATGTGCTGCGTCGGGGCTCCCGGCCTGACCACGAGCAGGTCAGCCTCGTACGTATTCCCGGTATCGCGGATGTCGCCTGGGATCATCCGGAGTCCCTGGTCACTGCGGAGGAACCAGCCGCCCACCCGCTCGACGCCACGCAGCGTCTGGACGTTGTCGCCGACGTGCACGCGCATCTCGGTCTTCTCGTCCATCATCGCGACCGCTCCCTCGCGATCGCCCGCGTTCAGCTTCTCGAAGAACTCTTCCATCGTCTCGACAGCACCCATGGCCGGAGTGTAGCGTCGGGTGCCCGTGACCGCCGTCGAGCCCGTCGTGCCACCCCTCGAGGATGCCTGGCCGCTCTTCCGCTTGCGGATCCGGTCGGAGAGTCTCGTCCTCCGGCTACCCACGGATGACGACCTGCCGGGCATGCTCGACCTCGCGCGGGCCGGCATCCATCCGCCCGACGAGATGCCATTCGGCATCGCCTGGACCGACGCGAAGGGGGCGAGCTTCGACCGGAGCTTCCTCCAGCACCACTGGTCGTGGCGGGGTCGCTGGCGACCGGAGGAGTGGTGGCTCAACCTCATGGTCGAGTGGCAGGGACGCCCGGTCGGTGCGCAGACGATCTCGGGCGAGGACTTCGCGACCTACCGGACCGTCGATAGCGGATCGTGGCTCGGGCTCGCCTTCCAGGGCCGAGGCTTCGGCAAGGAGATGCGCTCGGCGGTCCTGTCCTTCGCCTTCGACGGCCTCGGCGCGCGCGTCGCGACGTCATCGGCATTCCTCGATAACGCGGCGTCGAACGCGGTCTCGCGGTCGCTGGGCTACGCCGACGACGGGCGAGGCTCACTTGCACCTCGGGGTGTCGCCCGCGAGACGCAGCGCTTCCGCATGACCGACGAGATGTGGCGGTCGAGGCCGCGCCCGCCCGTCGGGATCGAGGGGCTCGACGCGTGCCGGGAGATGTTCGGGACCGAGTGACGCTCGATGACGCCGCGCGCCAGGCGTCGTCGCGTCAGTACGCTACACAGATGGAGTCGGACGAGATCTGGCTGACTGAGACGCTGTACGACGATGTCCGCATGTCGATCAAGGTGGATCGCGTCCTCTTCGACAGCCGGACCGCGCATCAGCATCTCGTCGTCGCGGAAAGCGAGCGGTTCGGGCGCCTCTTCACGCTGGATGGCGTCACGCAGCTGACGATGGCCGACGAATTCGTCTACCACGAGATGCTGGCGCACGTCCCGATCCTTGCCCACGGCGCGGCGCGCGACATCGGGATCGTCGGTGGCGGCGACGGCGGGCTCGTCGAGGAGGTCCTCAAGCATCCGACGGTCGAGCGAGTGACGATCGCCGAGCTCGACGCCGGCGTCATCGACTTCGCCAGGACGTACCTCGCCGATCTGAGTCACGGGGCATTCGACGACCCACGCGTCGAGATCGTGCTCGGCGACGGGGCCGAGTTCGTCGCACGCACCGAACACAGGTTCGATGTGATCGTGGTCGACTCGACCGACCCGATCGGTCCGGGCGCGGCCCTGTTCACCCCCGAGTTCTATGAGGACTGCAAGCGCGTCCTGCAGCCGGGCGGCGTCCTCGTGACGCAGAACGGTGTCCCGTTCTTCCAGCCCACGGAGCTCGAGTCGACGATGGGGATCTTCGGCGGTCTCTTCGCTGATGCGACCTGCTACCTCGGGGTGGTGCCGACCTACGTCGGTGGTTTCATGGCGTTCGGCTGGGGCACGGACGACGTCGGCCTGCGGACCGTGCCGCAGTCCACGCTCCGCGAGCGGTTCGACGGCGCTGGGCTCGACACCCGCTACTACACGCCCGAGCTTCACCACGCCAGCTTCGCCCTGCCGCGCTTCATCGGCGACATCGTGGAGCGGGCTCGAGGGCAACGAGGGTCTGGGACCCAACGCGGAACGCTGGGCCGGGGCTGACGATCCGGCGGGGGAACGCCGGCTGGGTCCCGACCTAGAACCCCCCTCCGGCGCCGCCTCCGCCGCCGCCCGACGAGCCGCCACCGAACCCGCCGCCACCACCGCCGCTCCCCGACGAGGAGGGCGAGTTCCCGATGGTGCCGAGCGCCGACATCATCCCGCCGACGTCGGGCACCGCGGAGCCCGAGAAGATCGACCCGCCGCCGCTCGCCAGCCCGCTCGCGAACGAGGAGCCGTTCGACGTCTGATACCAACCCGGGAAGTACGTCGAGGACGCGAGCTGCGGCTGGTCGCGCACGTCGTCGAGCGACCGCTTCAGGACGCCCTCGATATCTGCCTGGAGCCCGAGGGCCGTTCCCCAGACGACCGCCTGGTCGGGTGTCTCGAGCCACGGCAGCCCGGCCTGGTCGACCACCTGCTGCATCGAGCGCGACTGCTCCATCGTCTTCTGGAGCGTCCGGCGGTAGGCGGCGAGCATCGCGCGCACCATCGCGCCTGGCATCGTGACCTTCGGCATGCTTCGCGCGAACAGCATCACGACGATGCCCCCGGCGATCGCCGCGCCACCGATGATCACCAGCCCCGAGATCGGGACGTTGACGCCGATGAAGATGGCGACAACGCCCGCCACGACCGCGAGGATCCCTTTGCCGATCCAGCGCGCGACGACGCGGCTCGGCTTCTCGACCACCCAGCCTCCCTTGACGACGTGGTCCTCGAGCTTCGAGTCGAACTCGGACACGTTGGTGCCGAACTCCGGGAGCTTGTCGGGCTCGATGAAACCTGACTCGGACCCGTCGCCGGCGAGGACCCGCAGGCGTCGCAGGGCGAAGTCCTCCGCGGGCCCGATGGGTCGTCGCGCATTCCGAGCGCGGTGGGCTTCCTCGACGGGATCGCCAGCGGCGGGCGTCGTGTCGATGCCGACCTTGTGCGACAGCCCCAGCAAGCCCTTGTCCTCGCGGAACGTGAGCAGGCCGCGGGATGCCAGATCGAGCATCGCGGTGGTGAGTGCCCGCCGCGACGAGTGGCCGTCCATCACGAACGCCCCCGAGGCGGCCGTCAGGTCCGGCGGCGGGGCGGGCATGAGGATCGAGGGGTCGTCGAGGTAGACGGGATCCCGCCCGTACCGCCGCCACGAGAAGAACACCCAGCCGACGAGCCCGAGGAACACGATCGGAGCTCCGATCAGCCCGATCGCCGCGTTGGCCTGCCGAGCGAGCTGGAGCCGCTGCGCGTTCTCCGGCGTCACTGCTGCATCGAGCGCCCGCATCGCCACGTCGAGGGCGCCGTCGAAATCGGCGTTCTGCAGGAACGGGACCATGTCGTTCTCGTAGATCTTCTGGCGGTCTTCGTTCGTCAGGTACGTGGCCCTGAAGCCCTGCGCCGCGAAGAGCTGGACCTGGCCGTGCTCGCCGGAGGGGTCGATGTCGAAGAACACGACCATCCCGTCGTCAAAGCCCCGTCGCCCGATACCCCACTGGTCGATGAGGGCCTGCGCGCGGGACTCGGTCTCCTCCGTCGACACGCCGTAATCGACCGATTCGCTGTAGACCACGATCTCGGCCCCGGTCCGCGCCTCGATCTTGTCGATCGTCGATTCGGCGCGGACGATGGCGTCCGCCGAGAAGATGCCGGCGAAGTCGTACACGGCACGGTCGATCTCGGGGTCGGGGAATGGCGGCCCAGGGGCGATGAAGCCGTCCGGCAGTCCCGGCTTCTCGGCCGGCGGATCGCCACCGCCGGGAACCGTCGCCTGGACGACCTGCGCGAGCGCTGCGATGAGCGCGTCGTCGAACTGCTGCCGCGCGAGCAGCGGAACCATGGTGTCCTCGTAGATCGCCTGACGCTCGTCGTCGGAGAGATAGCTCGACGAGAAGCCTGGTCCGGCGAACAGTTGGACCTGGCCGTGGATCTCGGTCGTGTCGAGATCGAAGAGGATCACGAGCCCGTCATCGACGCCCTGCCGCCCGACGCCCCATTGGTCCATGAGCGCGCGGGCGTGGAGCTCCGCCTCCTCGGTGGTGATGTCGTCGCGGCCGAGTGCCTGGGTGTAAACGACGACCTCGGCCTTCGACTGTGACTCGATCGCATCGATGATCAACTCGGCCTGGTTCCGTGCGTCGGCACTGAACAGCTCGGCCGTGTCGTAGACGGCCTGGCCGTCGACCGGGTCGGGGAACGGAGGACCGGCGGCCGCCGCAGCGGACGGCAGGACAAGACCGAGCGCCAGCGCCACGCCGCTGAGCAGCCGGAGCAGGGCAGGGGATGACCGGTGGCCGACGGGGCGCTCCATGCGCGGCAGCATAGCCGGGCGTCAGCCGAGGCTGGCGAGCGAGCCGCGTCGACGGCCGACGGTCAGCGAGCCATCGGGGGCAAGCAGGATCTGTGGTGGACGCGGGCGGCCGTTGTAGGTCGAGGCGAGCGATGCCGCGTATGCCCCGGCGTCGGCGATGGCGACGAGGTCACCGCGACGAAGCGGCGGCAGGTCGTGGGTGCCGAGGGCATCGGTCGATTCGCAGATCGGGCCCTCCACGCGGGTCGGCGAGAGGTCCTTGCCCAGTGGGGAGACGCCCGGCGCCACACCGTCGACCCGGCGGCCGAGCGAGGTCAGCGCGTGGATCGGATGGCGAGCGCCATACAGTGCGGGCCGGATGAGCTCGGTCATCCCGGCGTCGAGGACGACCTGGCGGCCGGCACGGTCACGGACGTGCAGCACTCGGGCGACCAGCCAGCCGGCACGCGCGACGAGGGCACGTCCGGGCTC
>DATHTG010000345.1:0-5855 GCA_035463515.1 Candidatus Limnocylindrales bacterium | reverse complement strand
CGGGTGCGGCCGGCGGCGCCCGAGCGACCCAGCTCGAGGATCGCTACGTCGATACCGCTGACGGCGCCCTTGCTCGCGCCGGTTTCGCGGTCCGTCTCCGCCAAAAGGGCGGCGAGACGATCGTGTCGGTCAAGTCGCTCGCCCACGTCGACGGACCGGACGGCAGCGTCGAGCGTGAGGAGCTGGAAGGACCGGCCGACCGCGTGGCGCCGCCGATCGACTGGCCGGCCTCCGATGCGCGCTCCCTCGTCATGGAGCACGCCGGTGACGCCCCGCTCGTCGAACGGGTCACGATCCGCCAGCTTCGCCGGGTGCGCCAACTTCGCGCCTCGAGCACGCGCGTCGAGCTGAGCCTGGACGAGGTCGATGTCGTGGCTCGGGGACGCGTCGTGGACCGCTTCATCGAGCTCGAGGCCGAGCTGACGAAGGGCGAACGGTCCGCGCTGGCCGAGCTCGGCGCGGCGATCGAATCGGAGACCGGGCTCGAGCGGGCACGAACGAGCAAGCTCGAGGCCGCGCTCGCGGCGCTCGACGGCTCCGCGAACGGGACGACGACCGCCACCCCAACGGCGAGGCCGAAGCAGGCCTCACGCCCGCGCCGAGCTGCCCGGATCGAGACCGTCGAGGCCAGCGTGCCGTCCGCCGACCAGGAGGACGCCGGACGGTCGGCGGAGGCTGCACCCGCTGCGGATCCCGGGCCGCGCCTCGTTGTCGGCAAGACGCCCGGCGTGGTCGGTGACGACACGCTTGCCGAGGCCGGCCGCAAGGTGATGCGTTTCCACCTGGCCCGCATGCTCGACCGTGAGCCGGGTGTCCGGACCGGCGACGACATCGAAGACATCCACAAGATGCGCGTCGCGACCCGACGACAGCGTGCGGCGTGGCGCGTCTTCGGCGAGGCGTATCGCAAGGGCCGCACCAAGGCATACCGCAACGGCCTGCGCGACATCGCGCGCCGACTCGGCGCCGTGCGCGACCTCGACGTCCTGCTCGAGGGCATCGACGCGTATCGGGCGGATCAGTCGGTCACGGAGCAGCGCGCCCTGGAGCCGTTGATCGCATCGCTGCGCCGGCATCGGGACGACGCGCGCGTGCTGCTCCTTCGAGACCTCGATGCGCCCGCCTATGGGCGGTTCGTCGACGATTACGTGGATTTCGTCCGTACCGAAGGGATCGGCGCGAAGGCCGTCGCCCCGACCGTGCCCTATCGCGTCCGGGAGACCGCCCCGTCGCGGATCTGGGCGGCGTACGAGCAGGTCCGGAGCTACGAGCCGATCCTGCGCTGGGCCGACGTCCCGACACTGCATGAGCTGCGGATCGCCGGGAAGTGGCTGCGCTATTCGCTGGAGTTCGTCCAGGAGCCGCTCGGCGACGGCGCGGGGCCGCTCATCGCGCACGTCACGGCACTGCAGGATCACCTCGGGCTGATGAACGATGCGAGCGTGGCGGCGTCGATGGCGCGGACGTTCCTCGTCGAGCACGCCGGCGACCTGAGCGGCACCGAGAACGCCGCCATCGGCCGCTTCCTCGTCGACCGCGAGCGGCAGGTCGCCAAGCTCCGCCGGACCATCGGACCGACGTGGCGGCGGGTGGCTGGTCTCGGCTACCGGCGCTCGCTCGGGCGGGTCGTCGCCGGGCTCTAGGTCCTGCGGTCCCAGCGCGGCGCGAGGTGGGAGCGCGTCATCGGCGCCAGCCGGCGGCCAGATCGACCAGACGATCCCGCCAGACCGTCCCGGCGTGGTCGGCGGCGAGGATCGCGCCCTCCCGGATACCCGCCTCCGAGACGCGGACGGCATCGACGCCGTAGCGCCGCATCAGCGCCTCCACGATCACGGCCCCGGCGACCAGCAACGGACCCCGTTTCGGGTTGATGAAATAGCGCTCCGTCACCGCCGCGGCCGGAGCCGACGTGAGGACGCCGAGCGCACGGGCGACACCGTCACGGGTCAGCGTCCCCGCTTCGATCCCGTCCACGGTGATCTTGAGCAGGTTCGACGCCGTTCCGCCGACGGCGACGAGGTCCTCGGGAGCACCGTCCGGTGCGTCAAGCAGCGCCTGGTCGGTGGCCGCACGCATCGCATCGACCGCCGCCGGCGTGATCGGATCGGAGGTGCCGAAGCGAGACGTCAATCGCCCCGTTCCGAGGCGCACGCCGGCGGCGCGTGGGCGACCGCCCGGCGCGAGGGCACAGAACTCCGAGCTGCCCCCGCCGATGTCGACCACGAGCGTCTCGCGGGCCACCGGCAGCCCCGCGGTGACGCCGATCAGCGTCAGGTACGCCTCTTCCTCGTGGGAGAGCACTGACAGTGGGACGCCTGTCGCATCCTCGACGTCGGCCACGATCCGCGCGGCGTCCGCAGCGCGCCGGATCGGCTCGGTCCCGAGAAAGGCGACGTGGGTGGCGCCAAGCGTCCGGGCACGATCCGCGTACCGCGATAAGGCGTCGGCAAGCTCCGTCCGGGCTTCACGGCCGAGATGGGCACGGCTGTCGATGGCGGCCCCGAGGCCAAGGAAGACGGATTCGTCCGCCAGCGGCCGGAGCTGGTGCCCGTGGATGCCGGCGGCGAGCAGGTGGACGGAGTTCGAGCCGAGATCGACGGCGGCCCCGACGGAGGGCGTGTCGGTCACGCGGTGGCGGGCGGCTTCGGCGTCGGCTTCGCCTTGCGGAGAGCGGGCTTGGGCGGCGTGGCGGGCGCCGCCGTGCGCCGGGCGGGCCGCGCCGGTTTGGCAGGCATCGGCGAGGTCGCGGGCGCGGGCTTCGCGCCATCGGTACCTTCCGTCACGCCCCGGATCCGGCTCTCGATCGTGGCGACGTCCGCCGCGGCGCGGGCGACCTGGCGCTCACGCTTGTCGACGGTCTTGTGGGCCTTCGCCGACTGGCGCAGGCGCTTCGCCTCGGTCGCCCGAGCCGCGCCGAGCTGCTTCGTCAGCTTGCGCACCCGCCGCTTCGCCTTCTTGGGCAACGGTCGCGTCTCGCGCGCCGCGCCCGCTGCGGGCGCCGGCGCCTTGATCAGTACGTCGTCGGTCGCTCCATTCGTGGAGATTCGCTCGTCGGCCATCGCCGCCTCCTGGGTCACGGGTTTGGGCTCCTCGCAGGGCTGGGAACGGTACCACCCGAAGATCAACGCAGCGGCGGCTGGTGGCGGTGGCGCGCCACGGTGACGAGCCGAGTGCGAACAGGACGTTAACGAGCCGTCGACGCTTCGTTAGCGGCAGGCGCCCATCGTCCGTCCGTGGGATCGCCGACGCTCCCGATCTGGCTCGCCTTCGCCGACGGGGGATTCGTCGGGGAACTCGCGGCGATCATCGGCGCCCGAACCATCCAGTCCACCACGGATCCGGGGACGTTCGCGGAGCTGCTGCGAACGGCGCGTCCACGCATCGCGATCGTCGGGACGCCACCGGCCAGCCTTGACGATCTCGAGCTGGCGCTCGACGAGCGCCGCCGGCGGCCGCAGATGCGGGTCGTGCTGCTCAGTCCGCGCGCCGCCATCGGTCAGCGGCTCGAAGCGCTCCGCGCCGGCGCGGACGAGGCCCATGCCGACACGATCGACGCGGCGGAGCTCGGTGCCCGCCTGGCTTTGCTCGAGGAGCGCTCGAGGCCGCGGCCGGCGACGGTCCTCGCGATCACCGACGGAACGGAGCTCGACCTGGCGGCCCACGAGGTCCGACGGGACGGCACGCTCGTCCACCTCCGCCCCAAGGAGTTCCAGCTCCTGACCTTCCTGGCCGCGCACCCAGGCCGGGCGTTCACGCGCCGGCAGTTGCTCGATCGCGTATGGGGCTCGGATCACGACGGCGACCCACGGACCGTCGACGTCCATGTCCGGTGGCTCCGGAGCAAGATCGAGCCACTCCCCGAGTCGCCGGTGCACCTGGTGACGGTGCGTGGCGTGGGCTATCGCCTCGATCCGGAGGGCCATTGACAGCCGAAACGTGGTCGACGCCATCATCGGCTTCCGATCCCACGTAGTTCGCCGACGATGCGCCGATGGCTCGTTACCTCGCGCAGCGCAGGAGCGACTCGTCCGGCATCGACCCAAACGTACCGCCTCCAGGTCGTCGGACGGCTCACGGTGACGCTGGCGCGCCAGTGGGCCGCTGCGTCGAAATGGTTCTCGATCGCGTGCGCCTTGACGCAGACGATGTCGCCTTCGCCTCGCCGGCTGTCCTAGGTCGACTGGTCGTTAACCGACCCTTAACAGGTCGAAAAGGGACCGTTGATGCCCCATCGCGATGGTTGGGGCGCAGTAAGGGAGATCCCCATCCGAGCAGGGCCGTCCGCGCTGCCGGCCGACCAAGGAGGAACCATCGAGTGACGATCACGACTCCGAAGCGCCTGGGGGCATTGGCCCTCGCGGCGGCCTTCGCCGTCGGCGCGTGCTCCTCTGGTGGCGGCACGTCGGCCGCGCCGAGCACAGCGTCGAGCGAGCCCTCGACAAACACGGCGCCCGAGAGCTCCGCACCGGCCGCATTGTCAGGGACGGTCACCATCGACGGATCGAGCACGGTCTACCCGATCACCGAGGCCGTCGCTGAGGAATTCCAGAACGCCAACAACGGCGTCCAGGTGCCGACCGCCTTCTCTGGGACCGGCGGTGGCTTCAAGAAGTTCTGCACCGGCGAGACGGACATCAATGACGCGTCGCGACCGATCAAGGCCGACGACGAAGGCGAGGGCAAGGCGTGCACCGCGAACGGGATCGAGTATGCCGAGCTTCAGATCGCCATCGACGGGTTGACCGTCGTCGTGAACCCGGCGAATTCGTTCGTGTCGTGCCTGACGGTCGATGAGCTCAAGAAGATCTACGGCCCTGATTCGCCCAAGAACTTGAACTGGAGCGACGTGCGCGCGGACTTCCCTGCGCAGCCGATCAACCGCTTCATGCCGGGCGCCGATTCGGGAACATTCGACTACTTCACCGAGGAGATCAACGGCGAGACTGACGCCGCAACGCAGAACGCGACGCAGTCCGAGGATGACAACGTCCTTGTGACGGGCGTGAGTGGTGACCAGAACGGTATCGCCTTCTTCGGCTATGCCTACTACGTCGAGAACAAGGACAAGCTCAAGGCCATCGGGGTCGACGGCGGGAGTGGTTGCGTCGACCCGACCGACGCCACGATCAATGACGGCTCATATTCCCCGCTGAGCCGACCGCTGTTCATCTACCCGGACATCAAGAAGGCCCAGGAGCGGCCCGAGCTGAAGGCCTTCGTCGACTTCTACCTCGCCAACACGAGTGCGCTGTCGGCCGAGGTCGGCTACATCGCGATGCCGGAGGACAAGCTCGCCGCGGAAGTCGCCGAGTGGGAGGCGGCGATCGGAGGCTGATCCAACGCTCCTCCTCCCCCGGATGCCGGCCCTACTCGGAGGGGCCGGCATCCGTGTTCTCCTCGCCAAGCCCGATCCGGGCCTGGCGTACCCTTAGCCACCCACCTGGGAGCCGACGATCGCATGACCGACCTCGCGACCCCGATGGTCCTCACTCGCCGAAAGACGACGAGCGAGCGCATCATCGAGCCACTGCTGCTCCTCGCGACCGCGCTGAGCGTCGTCACGACCGTCGGGATCATCCTCGTGCTCGCCTACGAGACGTTCGAGTTCTTCCTCGAGGTGAGCCCGCTCGAGTTCCTCACCGGGACGTTCTGGTCGGCGTCCATCAAGCCGCAGGCGTGGGGCGTCCTCGCCCTTGTGTCGGGAACTCTGCTCGTGTCGGGGATAGCGATGCTCGTCGGTATCCCGCTCGGGCTCCTGTCCGCCGTTCTCCTGGCTGAGTACGCCTCCCCGCGCATTCGTGACATCGTCAAACCCGTTTTGGAGACGATCGCTGGGATCCCGACCATCGTGCTCG
>DATHTG010000344.1:0-2536 GCA_035463515.1 Candidatus Limnocylindrales bacterium | reverse complement strand
GAGTCCCGTTCGAGGATCGCGTGCATGCGACCGTGTTTCGGCTCGTGCCCGATCTTCTCTGGCCCGAGCTGGCTCGCGTCCCTCCCGTGAAGCTGCCGCGATCACGGCGGCTCCGCTACCTTCGAATGAGGTGGGAACTCCTCTGGGCGGTTCCGGAATGACCCGCCCTGGTGCCGCGCCCGCGGACGACCCCGGTCCCGATCGGGTCCATCGGCACTTGGCGCCTGCACAGCCCGCGCCCACACTCCTCGGCAGGGCGGCCATGCCGACGCCCGCAGCCAAAGGAGGTGGGGAGATGGACTTCTCCATCGATCTCGCACTCGGCGGTGCGCTCGTTCTGGTGATCGGAGCCATCGCATTCGGCATCGTGGCCCAGTTCGTCGGTCAGACCCGGACGGGCTACGAGTGGCTCGTGGTGGCCGTCGCCGCGGCACTCGGCGCGCTGGTCGCGAGTGAGTTCATCGTCGATTGGCGGGCATTCGAGCCCGTGTGGGAGGGCCTCGCGCTCGTTCCCGCGCTGATCGGAGGCCTCGTGGTCGGGCTCCTCGTGGAGGTGGCCACCCGGTTCATGACCGGCGGCACGTACACGGGCCGGCCGGTGTCCGTCTAGCCCGGCTCAGGCGTCTCGAACGACCGGCCCGCTGGTCCCAGGACCGACGGGCCGCTCGATTCACAGGGGTCCTTCGCATGAACATCCTGCTTGCTGTCGATGGCTCTCCCTCGTCGCTCGATGCCCGCGATCTCGTCGCCGGCCTGTCGTGGCCCGGTGGGACGAGGATCACCCTGCTCACCGCGTTCGATCTGCCGGCCGCCTGGTTCGCCGACACGTCCATGGCTGGCGATTGGCTCGACAGCGCGCTGGACGCACGGCGCCGGCAGGCGACCGAGGAGCTCGCGGCCATCGCGCAGCCCCTCGAACAGCGCGGCTGGACGATCGAGCAGCGGGTCGCGGAGGGGCGCGCCGCCACGGTCATCCTGGCGACGGCCGACGAGGTCGATGCGGACCTGATCGTCGTCGGCTCGCGCGGCCGCGGCCCGGTCCGCTCGATGCTGCTCGGATCGGTTTCGGCCGAGGTCACCAACGCGAGCAGGCGGTCCGTGCTGGTCGCCCGCGGCAAGGCAGTGTCGCGCGTGCTCGTGGCAACCGACGGCACCGAGTGCTCGGCGGTCATCCCGCGAGTCCTTGCGGGATGGGACGCGCTGCGAGGGCGCGAGGCGATCGCCCTGAGCGTGACGCCGGTCGACTCGCCGACGTTCGAGTTGCTGATCAGCCTCTACACGTTCGGCGAGCATCCGCTGGAGCGCCAGCGCGAGGAACTCAAGACGAAATACCGGGACATCGCCGCGCAGATGGCCCAGCGCCTGCTCGGGCTCGGGATGGTGACGAGGGCGGAGGTGCGCTCCGGGGATGCGGCCCACGAGATCGTCACGGCTGCAGCGGAGCACAACGCCGATCTCATCATTACCGGGTCGCGCTGCCTCCATGGCCTCGACCGGTGGCTGCTCGGCAGCGTCGCGCGCAACGTGGTGCTCCACGCGCACTCGTCGGTCCTCGTCGTTCGGGATCAGGACCGGAAGGGTGTCAGACCTGGCGACCGGACCTCATCGGACGGACCGCCCGCCACGCCAGGATCAGCCGGTCGATGAAGCGCTGGACGACGCGCGTCCGCTGGACCTGGAGCACCGCGGCCGTCCACACCGCAGCGATGACGAGCAGTGTTGCGACGATCTCCCAGGGCAGCGGCGCGAGCTGGAAGAACGCCCGGCCCGGATCGGTCGAGAGCACGACCAGGTAGGCGAGGGTCATCGACCCGACGAGGATCGTCGTCCGCATCCAGGCGGGCATCCGGACGCGTCCGCGGACGTCGGCGGCGACCGGGATGAGGACCAATGCGCCGATGCCGAGCAGGCTCGCCATCGTCGTCAGGATCGTGCGCGCCGCCGCGTCCGAAGCGCCGTTCGCGATCGCGCTCACGTACACCGGCAGCGCCACCGCGACCACGCCGAGTGAAAGCGGGATCGAGACTCGCAGCGTCTGCGCGAGGAGTCCCGAGCGCGACGGCCCGGGGCGGACCCACAGGGCCAGGACAAGGATCGGCACGCCGACCGTGATGAAGGCGAGGATCGAGTTCTGGCGCGGCGTGAACGGGAAGGGCAGCTGCAGCAGCGACGCGCCGACGATGATCAGCAGCACGTAGAACGTCCGCGCCAGGAGGACGGTCAGCGTCGCGGCCATCGCCGCCACGATCCGCTGGCCATCGCGGATCGCCTCGGGCAGGATCGAGAAGTCGTCGCGGACGAGGACCAGGTCGGCCACCCCACGCGTCGCCGGGCTGCCACTCTGCATCGCGACGCCGACGTCCGCCGTCCGGACCGGAAGGATGTCGTTGACGCCGTCACCGGTCATCGCGACCGAGCGGCCGCGGCGTTGGAGCGCCACGAAGAGCCGTGCCTTGAGGTGCGGATCGACCCGACCGAAGATCGTGGTCCGCTCCGCCGCGTCGGCGAAGGCGGCGTCGTCGAGCCCACCCAGATC
>DATHTG010000343.1:0-5400 GCA_035463515.1 Candidatus Limnocylindrales bacterium | reverse complement strand
GGGACCGCCGCCGCGGCGTCCTCCGTGTTGACCGTGACTCGAACGAGCTCGGAGCCGGCGTGTGCCAACCGGGCGACCTGGATCGCGGTGGCATCCGGGTCCGCGGTGTCGGTGTTGGTCATCGACTGGACGACGACCGGGTGGGCGCCGCCGACGAGGACGCCGTCGACGTCGACGGTCACCGTCGGTCGCCGACCGGTGGCGAGGGGCGCGACTGTCATGGGGCGGGTGGCGCGCCTCCGCTGAGCGTCCGGACGAGGTCGAAGCCGGACACCCAGATGATGAACGCGAAGAGGAACACGAAGCCGACGAGATAGGTCAGCTGCTCGGCGCGGACGCTGATGCGGCGGCCGAACAGCCGCTTGAGCGTGATCATCAGCATCCGTCCGCCGTCGAGTGGCGGGAAGGGCAGGATGTTCACGACGGCGAGGTTGGCCGACAGGATCCCCGCGACGTACAGCGTGAAGACGGGGCCGGCCGTGAAGAAGATGTCGCCGATCTGGGTCGCGATGCCGATCGGCCCCGAGACCGGTGGCGCCGCTGTCGGATCGGTCGCGATGGAGCTCACGAGCGACCCCAGACCGCCGATGATCAGGCCCATCCAGCGGAGCGTGTGCTCACCGCCGACGCGGATCGCCGTCCCGATGTCATTGGTCGTGGTCGAGCCGTCGTACACGAATTCGATCCTGTCGATGCCGAGGGCGCCGTGGTCCTCGTCGATCTGCGACCGATCACGCAGGGTGGCGCTCACGTCGCGCATGTCGCCATCGGCCTCGAGGATCGTCAGCTGGACCGTCTTGCCTGCGTTCTCCCGAAGCATGTCGATGCCGTCGGGCAGGACGAAGACCTGGGATCGCTGACCGTTGATGGCAAGGATGGTCTCGCCGGGTTGCAGTCCCGCGACCGCCGCAGGTGAATCCGGCTGCACCAGCCCGACCTTGTAGCTCACGAGAGGCGAGATGAGCCAGACGATCCCGGCGAAGATCACGAACGCCAGCACGACGTTCATGACCACGCCTGCCACGAGGATCAACAGGCGGACCGGGAGGCTCTTGGAGGAGAACGCACGCGGATCGTTGGCGTGGTCGCCGTCCTCACCCTCGAGCTTCACGAAGCCGCCGATCGGCAGCCAATTGAGCGTGTAGAGGGTCTCGCCCTTGGAGCGGAGGACCTTGGCGCGCGGCGGGAACCCGATGCCGAATTCCAGCACGCGGACTCCGGCCAGCCGTGCTGCCACGAAGTGCCCCAGCTCGTGGATCACGACGAGCGTGCCGAGGATCGCGAAGAACAGGACGATCGTGATGATCGGCTGGAGGATGCCCATCAGGCGGCTCCACCGGCGGTCGAGGTGGCGTACGTCGCGCGGACGTCGGCATCGAGCGCGATGAGGGCGTCGATGTCGGGCGCTCCGGTCCCGGCGCCGAACCGCTCGACGGCAGCCTCGAGCAGGCGCGGGATCCCCATGAAGTCGAGCGACCCGGCCAGGAAGCGCCCGACCGCCACATCGTCCGCGGCGATCAGCGCAGCGGACGCCCACGGACCGGCGATGCCGGCCTCTCGAGCGATGCGGAGCGCCGGGAACCGGTCAAGGTCGGGCGCACGGAAGTCGAGCCGCGAGGTGGCGACGAGGTCCGCCGGCGCAGCCGGCGAGGGCCGGCGGTCGGGGTAGGTCATGGCGTACTGGATCGGGAGTCGCATATCAGGGGTGCCCAGTTGGGCCTTGAGGGAGCCGTCCACGAAGCGAACGGCCGAGTGCACGACGCTCTGCGGATGGATCACCACCTCGATGGCGCCGTAGTCGACATCGTACAGCCAGTGCGCTTCGATGACCTCCAGGCCCTTGTTCGCCAGGGTCGCCGAGTCGATCGTGACCTTCGCCCCCATCGACCACGTCGGATGGCGGAGCGCCTCGTCGGCCGTGACCAACGACAGCTGGTCCGCCGCGACGTTCAGGAACGGGCCGCCCGATGCCGTCAGGATCAGTGCATCGACGGCTGCCATCGACTCGCCGACCAGGCACTGCCAGAGTGCTGAGTGCTCCGAGTCGATCGGTCGGAGCCATGCCAGCGGGCTGGCGAACGGATCGCCGGGGCGCTCCGTCCCGACCGCGTCCGCGAGTCGGCGCGCCTCGGGCATGACCAGGTGCCCGCCCGCGACCAGCGTCTCCTTGTTCGCGGTCGCGACGACCTTGCCCGCCTCCAGCGCGGCGACGACCGGCCGAAGGCTGACGATCCCGCCGGTGCCGACCACGACGAGATCGACATCGTCCCGGGTCGCGAGCTCGACGAGTTCTTCGTCCGACGGGTGGACCAGCGCGACGGCCGGCGCCAGCCGGGCCGCCTGCTCCTCGAGCACCCGGCGATTGGAGCCGGTCGCGAGCGCGACGACGCGAAACAGGTCGGGATGCGCGTCGATGACCTCGACGGCCTGCGCGCCGATCGAGCCGGTCGATCCGAGCAGCGCGACGCCGCGACGGTCAGGCGATGAGAGCGACGACATACAACGTCACGATCGGAGCGGCGAACAGGAACGAATCGACGCGGTCGAGCATGCCCCCGTGCCCGGGGATCAACGTCCCGGAATCCTTCGCGCCGGCGGCGCGCTTGAGCATCGACTCGGCCAGGTCACCGGCCTGTGCGGCAAGGGCCGCGAGCGGTCCGAGGAACAGCGCGTGGATCGGCGTCTGACCAAGCCCGATGAGCGTCACGCCGATGACCACGGTCGTGGCGACGATCCCGCCCACGAGGCCCGCGTAGGTCTTCGACGGCGAGATGTGGCTCAGGAAGCGCTCGCGTCCGAACCGCCGCCCGACGAGGTACGCGCCGGTGTCGTACGCCCAGACCGCGAGGATCAGGAGCACGATCCATCCGCGCTCCGAGCCAAGGATCTCCAGTGGTGCGCCAGCGGGGAGTGCCGGACCGGCGTGGCCGAGGCGGACGACGAACGCGAGGAGGCTCACGTAGAGCGCGCCGAAGACCGTCGCCATCCAGGTGGCGAGGCCGTCCCGCGGGTCCTGCCGCATGAAGGACGCCACCGCGGTCAGGACGACGCCGACGGCGATCAACAGCAGTCCACTCCCCTCCAGGACGCCGGGGAAGACCGCATCGAGGATGACCGTCAAAGCCAGAACGGCGCCGAGAGCGGGGAGTGCAGGCTGACCTGCTGCCCGCAGCAACGCGAACACCTCGCGGACGGCGAGGAGCGTGATGAGCACGATCGCGACCGATACCGCCACGCCGCCGAGCGCGATCACGACGAGGAGCAGCGGGACGAGGACGGCGGCGCTCGTCGCGCGCTGGCGCACCCGGACCTACCGCCCGTATCGTCGATGCCGGCGGGCGAACTCGAGCAGCGCCTGGTCGAAGGCCGCAGGCCCGAAGTCGGGCCAGAGGGCGTCACAGAAGTAGAGCTCCGCGTACGCCGATTGCCAGATGAGGAAGTTGGAGAGCCGCTGCTCGCCGCCGGTGCGGATCACCAGGTCCGGGTCGGGCAGGCCCGCGGTGTAGAGCGCGGCGCCGACCGTCGCTTCATCGATCGACTCCGGGGCCGTGCTGGCCGCGACCAACCGCCGGACCGCGTCGACGAGCTCCGTCCGGCCGGCGTAGTTGAACGCGACGTTGAGGATCAGCCGATCGCCGCCGGCAGTGGCGTCGAGCGCCTCGCCGATCGAGCGCCGCGTCTCCTCCGGCAGCTCGTCGAGTCGGCCGAGGAGGCGGATGCGGACGCCTTGGCGTCGCAGCTCGTCGGTCTCGCTCCGGATCGCCGCCTCCAGCAATCCGAACAAGCCGATCACCTCGTCGTCGGAGCGCGCCCAGTTCTCGCGGCTGAAGGCGTACAGCGTCATGACCGGCACGCCTCGTCGCACCGCGTGCTTCAGGAGCTCGCGGATCGCCTCGACGCCCGCCGCGTGGCCCTCGATCTCCGGCTTGTCGTGCTGCCGAGCCCAGCGTCGGTTGCCGTCCATGATGCTCGCGACGTGGCGGGGCAGATCCTCGGCCGGCAGGAACGAGGGATCCTCCTCGACCTGCTCGTGCGCGATCGGCGGTGCGTCGGTCGGCCGGGCGAGGGGTGCTCGGGCCACCTTAGACCTCGAGGACCTCCTGCTCCTTCGCCGCCCCGCGGCGGTCGACCTCGGCGATATGGCGATCCGTGGTCTTCTGCAGTGTCTCGGTCTGGCGATGCGACTCGTCGGTGCCGACCGCCCCTTCGCGTTCCTCGCGCTTGAGCTGGTCGTTGGCGTCCCGCCGGATGTTGCGGATCTCCACGCGCGCCTCCTCCATGCGCTTGTGGACGACCCGGACCAGATCCTTGCGACGCTCCTCGGTGAGCGGCGGGATGTTGAGGCGGACCACAGCGCCGTCGACGTTCGGCACGAGGCCGATGTCGCTCTTGGTGATCGCCTTCTCGATCGCGCCGAGGACGCTCCGGTCCCACGGCTGGATGACGATCTGATGCGGCTCGGGCACGCTGATGCCAGCGAGCTGGTTGAGCGGCGTCTGGGTGCCGTAGTAGTCGACGAGGATGCGCTCCACGAGCGCGGTCGAGGCGCGACCGGTCCGGACCGCCTGGAAGTCGCGGTCCATCGCCTCGATGGCCCGGGCCATCTTGTGGTCGGCGTCGGTGATGATCTCGGTGCTCATGCGGATCGTCCTCCGCTGGAGATGAGCGTCCCGACGGGCTCGCCGGTGGCGACCTTCGTGACGTTGTCGGGTTGGTTCAGGTCGAACACGATGATGGGGAGGTCGTTCTCCATGCAGAGGCTGACCGCGGCTGCGTCCATGACCTTGAGCTGGTCACGGAGCAGGTCGGCGTAGTCGAGTCGAGCGTACCTGCGGGCTCCGTCGTTCGTCATCGGGTCCTTGTCGTACACGCCGTCGACCTTGGTCGCCTTGAGCAGGACCTCGGCATTGATCTCGACCGCTCGCAGCGCCGCGGCGGTATCGGTCGTGAAGTACGGGTTGCCGGTGCCCGCTACGAAGATCGCAACGCGGCCCTTCTCGAGGTGGCGGATCGCCCGCCGACGGATGTACGGCTCTGCGACCTCGTTCATCGCGATCGCCGTCATCACCCGCGTCGGCACGCCACTGGTCTCGAGCGCGTCCTGGAGCGCCAGGCCGTTCATGACGGTCGCGATCATCCCGATGTAGTCGCCGGTCGCCCGGTCCATGCCGCGTGCCGCGGCCGCCATGCCCCGGAAGATGTTGCCGCCGCCCACGACGATGCCGACCTGCACGCCCTTGTCATGGACGTGCTTCACCTGGTCGGCGATGAACGCGCAGAACGCCGGGTCGACGCCATATGCTCGATCGCCGAGCAGGGCTTCGCCGGACAGCTTGAGCAGGATCCGGCCGTACTTCACGGCCCGATCCTCGGCCACCGCTGTCGGTGCCGTCTCGCTCA
>DATHTG010000342.1:0-5394 GCA_035463515.1 Candidatus Limnocylindrales bacterium | reverse complement strand
CCCGCGCCGAGCGGCTGAGCTTGAAGCGACCCGTCGCTGGGTCGTGCGCCATTGTCACGTGCTTGCAATCCTGATCTCGACCGGCGCCACGGCTCCGCAATCCGTCGCGTAGTGCACTCGCGATGCCGACCGCGGAGAGGGCAGGCCGCCCGTCGGCGTGCGCGGAGCCCGCGCCAACCGTCCCGCCCAGCCGTGACGAGGCGCCGTGTCAGCCGTACCCCGGATCATCGGTTCGCATGAGGACGACCAACCACTGCGGTCGGCCGATGCGATGACGCGGCCGGCCGGGCCCCTCGATCCGGACGATATGACCCTGGCGGCGTATCTGGCTGATGCCGGTCGGATCCTCGGATCGTCCCTCGACAGCGCCGCGACGCTCCGCCAGATCGCTGACCTGATCGTCCCTGGTGTCGCCGACTGGTGCTACATCGATCTGCTCGATGCGGACGGCCGACTCACACCGCTCGTCGTCGCCCATCGCGATCCCGAACGGCTCCGACTGGTCGATGAGCTGCGTGCGAAGTACGCCTCGCAGCCCGGCGCCGACCAGGGCGCCGCTGCCGTCGCCAGGACGGGCCAGGCGATGGTGATCCCGCTGATCGATGACGAGATGATCGTCGCGGGATCGCGGAACGAGGAGCAGGTCGAGCTCATCAGGAGCCTGAAGCTCCGGTCGTGGATGTGCGCCCCGATGACTGTCGCGGGCAAGGTCCTCGGGACGATCTCGTTCGCGGCAGCCGAGAGTGGACGGACGTTCGAGGCGCGCCACGTCGCCTTCGCGGTCGACCTCGCCGCTCGTGCGGGAGCAGCGATCGAGAACGCCCGCGCGTTCCAGATCGCCGATCGCTTCCGCCAGATCCTCGACGCCGTGGCCGAGGCCGTATTCGTCCTCGAACCGACGACCGATGTCATCCAGGGCATCAACCACGGTGCGAGCGTGCTCCTGGGACGGTCGGCGCACGAGCTGGCCGGCCGCCGGCTCACCGACCTCGTCGAGGAGAGGGACGGCGATCTGTCACGAACCATCCGTGCCGTCCGGGAAGGTCGTTCCGAGGCGCGCACCATCCCACTCCATTTCCTTCGGGACGGCGACACGTCGGTCCCGGCGGAGGTCCTCCTGCAACGCGTCGACCTGCCAGGTGCGCCGCCGACGACCGTCGCGATCGCTCGGGCCGTCCGCGAGCGGCAGGAAGTCCAGAGTCGTCTACGCCGCCTCGCCGAAGCGGAGCACGCCCGCGCGGCCGAGCTGAACGCGGTGATCCGGGCGATGGGCGATGGCGTGATCGTCTGCGGCGCCGACGGACGCACGATCCTCGCCAACCCGGCCGGCCGCCAGATGTTCCCGGGCGTCGCGGAGACCAGTTACGCGAGCATCCTCGCCCAACTGCACGACCCGGACGGCGCGGCGCCCCGGCTCGGGACGCACGCCGGCCCCGTAGCCCTCCGGACCCGCTCGGAGCCGGAGCGCTGGATCGAGGTCGCGACGTACCCCGTCGCCGACCGCACCGCGGATCGCGAGTCGGGTGGTGAGACGATCCTCGTGCTGCGTGACGTCACCGAGCAGCGGCAGCGCGAGGCCGTCCGCGAGACGTTCATCGGCGTGCTGTCCCACGAGCTGCGCACCCCGGTCACGACGATCTTCGGCGGCGCACGCGTCCTTGCCCGGGAGGACAGCAGCCTCGACGAGGCGACCCGCCGAGAGATCCTGGCCGACGTCGCCGACGAGGCCGAGCGACTGAAGCGGCTGGTCGAGGACGTCGTCGCCCTCAGCCGGTTCGGCGAGTCGGATGCCGATCTCGGGCGCGAGCCCGTCCTCCTCCAGCGGATCGTCCCTGCGGTCGTCGCCTCCGAGGAAGAACGCTGGCCGGGTGTCACCTTCACGATCGACATGGCGCCCGGCCTGCCGACGGTCATCGCCGACCCGACGTACCTCGAACAGGTGATCCGCAATCTCCTCGCGAACGCGGCGAAGTACGGTGGCCAGGGCACGTCCGTCGAGGTCGTCGTCGAATACCAGCAGGAATCGGATGAGATCGCGGTATGTGTCCGCGACGACGGGCCCGGTATCGAGGTCCACGAGGCGCAGCGGCTGTTCGACCTGTTCTATCGCTCGCCGAACACCGCGACCGCGACGACCGGCGCAGGCATCGGCCTGTTCGTCTGCGCGCGCCTGGTCAGGGCGATGGGCGGTCGAGTGTGGGCGCGGCCACTCCCCGCCGGCGGGGCGGAGTTCGCGTTCGCACTACGGGTGATGCGGGAAGACTGACCCGCTACAGCCAGCGGCGCAGCCGTGCGACGCCAAGGATCGTCACCGCGAGCGCGAGCATGCTGCCGAGGACGAGCCAGAAGTTCGTCGACTGATCGAAGAAGTCGAGCTTGAAGTTCATACCCATGATCCCTGCCAGCACCACGGCCGGGAGCAGGACCGCCGAAAGCAGCGTGAGGATGCGCATCACGTCGTTGGCGCGCTGCGACACGCGACCCATGTGGACGTCGAATGTGCCCAGGAGTCCGTCGCGCAGCGCCTCCACGGCGGCCATGGCGGCCTCGAGCCGGTCCACCAGACCCGGCCATGGCTTGCCGATCGTCTCCTCGATGCCGATCTCGGGAAGACCGAAGGTCGAGAAGGCGTCACGATGGGGCGCCAGCGTTCGGCGAACCAGCCCGATGCGCCGCCGGAGGGCGACGATTGCGGCGAGGACGTCGTCACCGTGGCGCCCGTGGAGTGCGCGGTGATCGAGCTCATCGATCTCGCGCTCGATCCGTTCGACGAGAAGGAAATACCCGACGAGCACCTCGTCGACGAGCGCGGAGACGAGGTCGGCGGCGGTGAGCACGCCGAGCAGCGTCTCGCCGTCGATGCCGTCGCGGAACCGGGTCAGCGCCTCGACGTCTCCGTCGTGGACGGTCAGGACGACGTTCCTGCCAGCGAGCAGGTCGATCTCGCGTCGCACGAGTCGCGGCGGCTCGTCGTCCTCGCTTTCGACCGCCTCGAGCGTGAGGTGCAGGAGATCGGAGGTACGCGTGAGCCGGGCTCGTCCGTTGTCGGTGGTGAGCCGCTCCAGATCGGCGTCCGTGAGGCCGAGCAGATCGACGACACGGCTGACCTCGCGGGCTTCGGCGCGGCTGTCGAGGTCGACCCAGAGGAGGCGCTTGTCGCCGAGCGACTGGACGACCTTCTCGGTCAGCTCGACGTCGCGATCACGTGCATCCGCATCGAACAGGCGGACGGTCAGGTTGCTCAGTGCAATGAGCTCAGAAGGATCGCAGCAGCGACGGCGATGAGGGCGACGAGGTATTGGAGCGCGAGCATCGCCCGGTCATGAGGGTTCTCTACCTCCCACGACCCGCTCTGCCTGGTGGCCGGATCGATCAGCATCGATGTCAGGACCTCGTAGTGGGTACGCGGATCGACGGCATCCTGCTGGTCGCCACCATGCGACCGGATCGGAGTCCGGAGCGTAGCGCATCGCGTGCGCATCACAACGCCGTCGAACGGGGCGTGCACGCACCGGCCGTGAATGCGAGCAGCCTGCAACGGCACTCCGGGAAGCGACAGGCACCCTCGATGGGTCCGGCTAGGTACGGTCTTGACCGGCCCACGATGGCCACCGGTGCCGCTCAATGTCTCGTCGGCACTGCCCTTCCAGGAGGTGAATCACATGCTCAAGCGAATCGTCCTGCTCCTCGCACTGGGCGCGGCCCTCGTCGGCTGCTCCGGTACCGGTAGCACCAGCACATCAGGCGCCGGCGAGTCCGTCGCCCCGGCCGGCGAGTCCGTCGCCCCGGTCGATTCGGGTGCGGCGTCCGAGATGCCGTCCGACTCGGGCCTGGAGGCCTCGCCGAGCGCGTCCTGATCGGACGCCCGATACCGACCGACGCCGGGTCTTCCAGGGCCCGGCGTCGTCGTATGTCCAGCGCCTCGGCACGAGCGACCGGCCCGTTCGGGATTCATGCGGTTGTTACGCCCGAGCCTCCGTCCGTTGTCCGAAGACCTCGTGACGACGGCGAGAGTGAATGTCGAAACCCGTTATGGGCAGAAACCCAGCAGGCGGGTGAGATGCCCGCCATGGGAAGGAGGTACAAGTGAGCATCATCGCGTGGATCGTCCTCGGTGCGATCGCCGGCTATCTTGCCGGCTTCCTCGTCAAGGGTGACGAGGGGCTCGGGATCATCGGGCACGTCGTGCTCGGCATCATCGGTGCCCTCGTCGGAGGTTTCATCGCCGGGGCGCTGTTCAACAGCGATCCGATCAACGGACCGTTCGACATCAGCTCGATCGTCGTCGCGACGATCGGTGCGGTCATCACCGTCGTTGTCGTCAACGCCGTGATGGGCCGGAGCCGCGTCGGGCGCGGTCCTATCTGAGCCCGGTCCGGGCAGTGACCCGGACGACCTGATACGCGACGAAGCCCACCACTTCGGTGGGCTTCGTCGCTTTCATCGAAAGGAGTCAATACCCAAATGTCGAGGATCGTCGAATCGATCGATGTCGAAGTCCCCGTCCGAGTCGCGTACGACCAGTGGACGCAATTCGAGGAGTTCCCGCGCTTCATGGACGGCGTCAAGCGCGTCCAGCAGCTCAACGACACCACCCTCGAGTGGACCGCTGAGATCAACGGCGTCGAGCGCTCGTGGCAGGCGGAGATCACCGAGCAGGAGCCCGACCAGGCGATCGCGTGGCGGTCGACGAGTGGCGCCAAGAACGACGGCCGTGTCTCGTTCGAGTCGCTCGGCGGGAACCGCACCCGTACGACGCTCGAGCTCGAGGTCGAGCCTGAAGGCGTGATCGAGAAGGCCGGTGACGCGCTCGGGTTCGTCGAGCGTCAGGTCGAAGGGGACCTGGGCCGGTTCAAGGAATTCATCGAATCGCGCGGGACGCCGACCGGCGGCTGGCGCGGCGAGGTAGAGGACGGCCAGAAGGTCGGCGGCCGCGGCTGACCGCAGCCGCGAGGCTCATGCAAGGGCAGAGCGGTCGCAACGCTGCCGACCGTGACGCCCGACGCGCGACGCTGGGAGTGTGGCTCCTGTACCACTGGGGGTCCGGGAGCCACACCTATCCCCTTCCTCTGGCACGGCCCCGATCTCCGCGCTGTGGCGCCTGCCACGTCCCGCGGAGGCGGCCACATCAGGGACCCCCAGCACCCGTCCTCGCCGTCAAGCCTGCGGTCGACGGCGACGGCGGCACCATCAGACCCGCGATGCAAGCGATCCGCAACCGGAAACGACCCTTCGCGCGGATCGTGGATAGCGTCGAGCACGCATCGTCTTCTCGACCGGCGCATCGGACGCCTGCGACAAGGGGCGATCACGGATATGGATCTCTCGACCATCGGGCGGACGCAACGGACACATCGCGAGTTGATCGCCTGGTTCGCGAGCCCGCGCGTTGCC
>DATHTG010000341.1:0-4088 GCA_035463515.1 Candidatus Limnocylindrales bacterium | reverse complement strand
GATGTCTCCGGCGCGACGATCGACCTGCCCGAGGAGCTCGAGCTCGCGGCGCCGATCACTGGTCAGGTCCGTCTGAGCCGGACCAATCGGGGCATCCTCGCTGAGGCGCGGCTCGCGACGTCGCTCGCGGGCGAGTGCGCTCGCTGTCTCCGGCCGCTCACGACACCGATCGAGGTCGTCCTCGACGAGGAGTACCTGCCGTCGATCGACATGGGCAGCGGGCGCCCGGTCGATACCGGCGTCGAACCCGAGGCGCTGCGGCTGACCGACCATCACGAACTCGATCTGGAGCCCTCGGTCCGCGACGCGATCGCCCTGGCAGAGCCGATCGCACCCCTCGACCGACCGGACTGCCCCGGGTTATGCGTCGTCTGTGGTCTGCCGCTCGACGAGGGTGAGCACGACCATCCCGACGACGAGATCGATCCGCGCCTCGAGGCCCTCAAGGCGTTCCGTCCGGACTCCTGATCGCCGAGCAGTGAAGCCCCTCATCCGCGCGGCCGAGACCGATGCGGACCTCGAGGCGTGGCGGCGCGTGCGTTTGGCGGTGATCCCCGACGAGCGTGCGATGTCCGTTGCGGAGATGCGTGCCACGACCGACGACGCCTTGTACGTGCTGGCGGAGCTCGACGGTGACGTGGTCGGCTCCGGGTCGAGCGGCCGGTCGAGCTTCGACTACGCCGGGCTCCATGTGCGCGTCGTACCCGCCAGCCGGCGGATGGGTGTCGGGAGTGCGGTCCTGCGCACGCTCGCGGAGCACGCCGTGGAGCGTGGGTTCACCGAGGCCGGGTCGATCGTCGAGGACGCCGGCTCACTCGCGTTCGCCGAGCGGTTCGGCTTTCACGAGGTCGATCGTCAGATCGAGCAGGTGCGGTCGATCGGTGATGAGCCACGACCGGCCGTGCCGGACGGGATCAGGATCGTGACGGCCGCTGAGCGGCCCGAGCTGTGGGCGCAGGCCTTCGACCCGTTCGCGCTCGAGGCGATCGGCGACATGGCGACGCACCTCCCGGTCGTCGTAACGCCCGAGGAGTGGCAGGCGGAGTGGCTGGTCTGGCCCGAGGCGATGTTCCTTGCCCTCGAGGGCGACGAGATCGTGGGCTGTGCCGGCCTCGAGTTCGACCCGGACCGGCCGGATCGGAGCGAGCATGCGTTCACCGGCGTCGCACGGCGCTGGCGACGGCGCGGGCTCGCGTCGGTACTCAAGCGCCTCACGCTGCGGTTCGCGGCCGAGCACGCGATCCGCGAGGTCTACACCTGGACGCAGCGCGGCAACGCCGACATGCGGGTGCTCAACGAACGCCTCGGGTACCGCTACGGCAAGGAGGCGATCACGATCCGTGCTTCATTACCGTTACGGCGGGCGAGCGAGGATCCGCCGGCCACCACGTAACGCCAGACGCCATTTCGCGGTAGACTCCGCCGTCGGCGCGCCGCGCTCATGACTCCGAGCGCCGTCCCGCGACCGCGCACCAACGACACAAGGAGCCCACGAGACCCCATGGGTGTACCCAAGCGACGCGTCTCGCACGCCCGCCAAGGCGAGCGCCGCTCACACCTCGCGATCGACTTGCCCGACCTCGAGGAGTGTCCGCACTGCCACGAGATGAAGCTGCCGCACCGCGTCTGCCCGAACTGCGGCTACTACCAGGGCCGGCTGGCCGTGCCGCCGAAGCCGGTGAGCAGCAGCGGCGACGCCGACCGCTGACGCGGTGGTCCGCGTCGCGTTCGACGCGATGGGCGGCGATCACGGTCCGTCCGAGGTCGTCCCCGGGGTCATCGACTACGCCCGCGCGCATCCCGATGTCGAGCTGATCCTCGTCGGCGACACCGACACCGTCCGTGGTATCGCCGGATCCCTGCCCGACAACGTCCGCATCGTCCACGCAGGGTCGGTCATCGGCATGGACGAGCACCCCGCACTGGCCATGCGCGAGAAGAAGGACGCGTCCATCCTCGTCGCGGCCGATCTCGTGCGGGCGGGCGAGGCCGACGCGGTCGTCACGGCCGGTCACACCGGCGCCGGCATGGCTGCCGGGATCCTGAAGATCGGTCGGTCGCCCGGCGTCGATCGTCCTGGCCTTGCCGTCCAGATGGTCACGGACACCGGTCCGATGGTGCTCATCGACATCGGCGCCAACCCCGACTCGACGCCCGAGAACCTGGCCCAATACGCACGGATGGGCGCGATCTTCGCTGACAAGGTGCTGGGTGTGGCCGATCCCCGCGTCGCGCTCCTCAGCATCGGTGAGGAGAAGGGCAAGGGCGACGCCCGTATCCAGCGGGCGACCGAGCTGCTCGATGCGTCGACGCTGCGGTTCGTCGGCAACGTGGAGGGCCGGGACCTGACCAAGCACATGGCCGACGTCGTCGTCACCGACGCGGTCGCTGGCAACGTCGTCATCAAGTTCTTCGAGGGGCTGTCGGGCTTCATCTTCGACCTGTGGCGGACCGAGTTCCGTCGGTCGTGGCGCGGTCGGCTCGCCTACCTGCTGATGCGCCCGAACATCGCGCGGATCCGCGCGATCTTCGACTACGAGACGCACGGCGGGTCGCCGTTGCTCGGCGTGAAGGCCACGGTCATCATCACCCACGGCAGCGCCAAGCGGCGGATGATCGGATTCGCGTGCGACGTCGCCGCCCGGACCGCAGCGGCTCGTGTCCCCGACCTCATCGCCGAAGCGCTGGCCGCGGACAGCGCGCGAACATCGGCTGTCGCCGCGGCCCCGCCGCAGAGCACCGACGAGGAGGTGGTGTCGTGACCGGACCGGTGCTGACCGTCGGCAAGGGCGTCATCAGCGAGCTCGTCACGGCGGCGGCGTTCGAGGTGCCCGGCGTCATCCGGGTCGGTCATGGCGGCCCGCGCTGGCGGCGCGTCCTGGCCGGCCCAGCCGTCCGCGTTCGTGTCGTGGACGACCGCGTGCTTGTCCGGTTGCGGATCGTCGCCCGACCCGGACATGCCCTGGAGCCGTTGACGGCACAGGTCAGGACCGCCGTGGCCGCGACCGTCGAACGGCTGCTCGGGCTCGACCTCGGCGCGGTGACCGTCATCGTCGATGGCGTCGGAGGCTGACCGCAGGGCGGGTGGCGAAGGCGGAGGTCGGCTGGGGAGCGACCGCCGCCGAGGCCGGACGACCGGCCGTCGACTCGCGCTCGCCGCGATCTTCGAGGCCGACTTCGGGCAGCGGACCGCCGAGGCGATCCTCGAGCGCCATCTCGCCGACACGGAACGCGATCCCGTGGCGGCGGATCTGGCCCGCGAGCTGGTCGCCGCGGTGGTCCGGAACCGGGTCGAGATCGACGCGCTGATCGATCGGACGGCCCCTCGGCATCCGGTCACGAGCCTTGCCAAGATGGACCGTGCGCTGCTCCGATCGGCCATCGGTGAGGTGCTACACTCCGCCACGCCGGCACGGGTGGCCATCGCCGAGTGGGTCGAGCTGGCACGCGTCTACAGCGGCGAGGCCATGCGGCGCCTCATGAACGGCGTTCTCGGCACGATCTCGCCGACACCCAGCTCCGAGGAGGGAGTCAGTGGCCACAACGTACGACCGGCTCAAGAAGATCGTCGTCGAGCAGCTCGGCGCCGACGAGGATGAGGTCAAGCCGGAGGCGTCGTTCGTCGACGATCTGAACGCCGACTCCCTCGATCTCGTCGAGTTGATCATGAGCCTGGAGGAAGAGTTCGGGACCGAGATCTCGGATGAGGATGCCGAGAAGATCCGGACCGTCCAGGACGCCGTCGACTACATCGACGAGCACTCCTCCTAGCAGGTCGTCCGTCACGTCCGAGGTGCGTCCCGGACACGCCGTCGCCGAGCGCCTCGGACTTCCCGTCCGGGACCTCGATCTCATCGAACAGGCCCTCGTCCACTCCTCTTGGCTGCACGAGCATCCCGATGCGGCCCGGGGCCACAACGAACGGCTCGAGTTCCTCGGCGATGCCGTCGTGAACCTCACGATCTCGGAGGCGTTGTACGCGCGCCATCCCGATGACGACGAGGGTGCCCTCTCTGCGCGCCGCGCCGCGATCGTCTCCACCACGGGTCTGGCCCGCCTGGCCGGCCGCATCGAACTCGGCCGTTTCC
>DATHTG010000340.1:0-5811 GCA_035463515.1 Candidatus Limnocylindrales bacterium | reverse complement strand
AGGAGTCGGCGCTCCCCCGCCGCCTACGCTGAGGTTCACGAGGCCGTGGCGCAGTCCGTACAGGACGGCCTGGAGCTTCGACCGGCTGGCCGTCTTCCGCAGGATGCTCTGGACGTGGGCGTGGACCGTCCGGGGTGCGAGGAAAAGCGCTCGCGCGAGATCCTCCGTCGTCAGGCCATCGGCTAAGCCTTGCAACACCTCGAGCTCACGGCTCGTGAGGCGCGCGGTCGGGGGCTGCGTGGTGCCGATGGGACGCAGGAGCCCGCCGTCGAAGAACTCATCTCCGGCGCTCACCGCTCGAACGGCCTTGACGAGATGCTCCGCGGCCCGTCGCTTCGAGACGAAGCCGACGGCTCCGGCACGCACGGCAGCGTCCGCGACCGCAGCGTCGAGCAGGGCCGTGAACACGATGACCCGGGTCTGAGGCCGGGTTCGCATCAGGCGCTCCGTTGCCGCGATGCCGTTCAGTCCGGGAAGGTCGACGTCCATCAACACGACGTCGACATCACGCTCCACAGCGGCCGCGACGGCCGCGTTCCCGTCGGAGACCGTTCCGCAGACTTCGATGTCGTCGACCGTCCGGAACAGGATCGACACGGCCTCCGCGAACATCTGGTGGTCATCGACCACGAGCAGCCGGATCACGGCCCACCCTCCACCGGGATCGTGAATGCGACGCCAGCGCCTGGGTGGGTCCGCGCGACCCATGCCTGGCCGCCGTGCGCCTCGACGATCGCCCGCACGATGTGCAGCCCGAGACCCGTCCCGGGTACGCCCTCCGATGTCCTCGACCGGACGAACGGGGCGAAGACGGCCTCGGCCTCGTCCGCCGGGATGCCCGACCCGCGATCCGTCACGGAGAAGATCACGTCATCGCTCCGGCACTCCACCGAGACCGTGATCGGCGATCCTTCAGGAGAGAACCGCTCGGCGTTCGAGAGCAGGTTCTGGAACACCTGCATCAACCGGACGGTATCGACCCGTACGACCGATCGCTCGGCCGCCGGGGATGCATCGATCCTGAGCCGCCCAGCGAGATGCGCGAACGTTGTCGGGAGCTGATCCAGTACCTCAGCGACCGAGGTCGATCGAACGGCCGGTGCGACGTCGAAGCGGAGCTCGTCGAGCTCCGGCGCTCGCTCGACGAGCTCCGCGAGCACGTCGGACTGCTCGACGATGGCTTCGGCGGCCCTGCGTCGCGTCTCCCCGTCCAGGCTCCCGTCGCCGACGATCAGGCTCGTTCCGAGGGTCTTGATCGCCGCGACGGGATGCGCGAGCTCATGGGCCAGCAGCCGCAAGACGTGAACCTTCGCGCGGTCCAGCTCCTCGAGCGCGTCGAGCCGCAGGCGCTGCGAACGGTAGGCCTCTTCCCAGGCACGGGCGCGCGTCGACTCGGCCATGAACCCGCGACGGATATCGCCGGTCAGCATGACGACCAGGGCGGCCGACATGAACAACCGCAGGACGTCGCCTGTCGCGACGCGCGTCGTGAAGACGGTCGGCACCATCGCGTAGTGGAGATGGGCGAATCCGGCCATCACGAAGATCGCCGCGAGCCACGGCCGCAGCCGCTCCCGATCGGGCCACCGCAGCAACACGCCGAGCGCGGCGACCACGAACGACGCCACCCCGATCGTGGCGAACATGAAGCTCGCCGCGGCGACTCCCCGAGCGACGCCCGTGGCATGAGCGAAGTCGGGCTCGCCGGTGACGAGATCGGGCAGCGACCTATCGGCGGCGAGGACCGCGCCCTGGGCCAACGATAGGGTCGCGACTGCCGCGACGAACCAGACCCCGTAGACACGGGCCGCCCTGGAGGGCTCGCTCGCCGCCGTCGAGAAGGCGGCCGCGACGAACGTCGCACCAGCGGCGAGCCTCGCGATGAGCCACAGGTACGCCGGATCGTCGAGCCCGGTCGCGCCCGGTTCGATGGCGAGCCCGAACACGGCCTGGTTCAACGCGATAACCGCGAATCCGAGTGAGACGAAAAGCCAACGATGAGCGCCATCGACGCTGAACCGGAGGCCTGCCAGGGTGGCGGCGAATCCAGCCGCTCCCACGTTGATCGCGTTGAGAACCAGCCGCGCCCGCGGAGCCTCGTAGCTCAGACGCAGATCCGGCACCAAGAGGATCGCGACGGTCCATACGACCAGGACGGCCACCAGCGCCGTGAGCTGGGGAGGCACGGCCGCGAACGGCAACCGAGGATCACCCGCGGGCACGCCTCGAACGCCGGGGCGCCTTCTCATGGGCCTTGCTCGCTCCGACGCGAACCCGGATATCGCTCGACCGCCGCGGCTGCGATGGGTGCAGATCCGGCTCGACCGGGACCGGGAGGCGTCGGCCTTCCGCTCATCAGCTGGACATCCCCGGCCGCCTCGTGCGCCCTGCTGAGCATGCTCGTCTCCTATCGCCCGACCGGGCCTTTTCCGGGATGCACGCTGGTGCATCGCCCAATGAACAGGTCTTCATCTTGGGTCGGCAGCGAAACGCCTGGCTATAGGCCGATCAGCAGACGGAACGGCCATGGGCGCCGGTCGGATATGGGGACCTCGCCGGTGAGACCGCCGCGTTGGCTCACGGCAGCGGACCATCCTCCGGCCGGTGCCGGGTGTGGCCACCGACGCGTCGAAGGGCGACGATCGCCAGCACCCCGTCCGTCGTCTGTCTCATGCTCGGCTCGGAGCCGTCAATCGGAGGATTGGCAATCTTGCCACTACCGCGCAGCGGCGGAACGTCCGAGACATGGGCGATGGAGACTCTAGATCCGCATCCACGGGGGTGGTACCGCGTCCTCGTGATCGACGACGACCCCGACATCGGCCGTCTGATCCGCACGATATTGGAGCTCGAGGGATATGAGGTCGTGCTTTCGGATGATGGATCGCGGGGGCTGGCTATCGCTCAACGCCAGCGACCGGACGTGATCGTTCTCGACCTGATGATGCCGGTGATGGACGGGTTCGAGGCCCTCACACATCTGCGCAAGGACGCTCGAACGAACGACATCCCGGTCCTCGTGCTGACGGCGGTGGCGCTCCAGGACTCCCGACGCCGGGCGCTCGAAGCGGGAGCGACGATGTACCTCACGAAGCCGTTCGACGGGACGCAGTTCTCAGGGGCCGTGGCGGCAGCGATCGCCGACCGAGGCGCCTCGTCGGCGGGCTGACGGGGGGAAACGCGGATCGTGTCTTAAGCTCCTCCCCCAAGCGACCGATACGGGGCAGGTGGAACGACCGACCCCCGATCGGCCGCTCGTCGGCGTCGAGGCCACTCGCCCCGGCGCACGGCTCTCCTGGGACGTGCCCCCAGAGATCGCCAACCGCGTGCGCGAGCATCTGGAATCGCAGGGTTGGCAGGTCGTCGTGATCATCGGCGAGGGACCACGACGCCGGCTGCAGCCCCGGATCGATCGCCACGCAGGCTGACGGTCCACGATCACGCAGGCAAGCGCGATGCGCCGGCCCCGCGTCGTCCGTCCAGATCCTTCATCCAAGGATCGGGCGGGCGCCGTTGGATACATGGAGTGCAGCGACAACGAGGACCTGGTCGTGGAGTTGCCGACATACCGGAACGGCGATGGTCGACGCTCAACCTCACGGAGACGAACCTAGCGCGAGTGGCGATTCGTCCGTCAGCACGCGCTCGATCGTCGTCCGGTCTGCTGCATCTGCTCGAGACGGGGACCTTGGAGCCCTGAAGCTCGACCCTCCCTCGCACCGATCCAGATCCCAGCAGGCGCGCCGTCGGCCGTCCGGAGGAACGATCGGATACGAAAGCTGGCTGACGTCGGATGCCGAAGATCGCGCCCGGAACGGGTCGGACGGCTGACTTCACGCGACGGGCTGGTGGGTAGACAGTTCACGTCATGAGCACGAGGACACGTGGATGGGTCATCGTCCCGGAACGTCGCGCCGTGCACGTCTGGCTCGAACGCCCGACGAGCGTGATCGACGGCTACGAGATCGTGGACCGCGCCGAGGACTTCCTCACGGACGCCGACGTCATCGTTCTCGATGGGCCGGGCTGGTCCACCCCGAGGACGTGGAAGACGGCTCGGCTGCTGAGGGAACATGCCAGCGGCCACGGCGTCGAAACGCTCATCGAGTCTCCGATGCTGCAGATCGACGAGCACGCCCGGTCTGACGCAACGGTGACCTATCCCTGAGCGCATGGGCGTCGAGCAGCCCGGGAACGCCACCGGGGTGAAGGCTGACGTCGACGCCAGCTCGGGCGTCGCCACCATTACCGTGGCGGGTGAACTCGACGACGCCATCGCGCTGCTCGGGATGGCGCACGTGGGGCTGTTGTCGAAACCGCGAGGGGTCGTCATCGACCTCCGCGAGTGCACAGGGCTCGATGAGCGCGGCGTCTCCGCGCTCTTCGCGGTCGAGAGACTGTGCACGCACGCCGACGTCGGCTTCACCATCACGCCGAGCGCCGCGGTTCGCCGACGCCTCTCGCACCTGTCGCTCGCGAGACGGCTGCGGTCCTAGGGGGGACGCGCTGTTCCGCGAGGTTGGAAGCCTTCCTGGAGAGGTCGGGCCGCGCGCCCGGAGGAGCGCGGGCTGCGGGCGGTCCTGTTCACGGACATCGTCGGATCGACGGAGATGGCGTCTCGGCTCGGCGACCGCGCGTGGAACGATCTCCTGCCCGCCACCACGCCATCGTGCGCGACTGCCTCGCCTCGCACGGAGGCCACGAGGTCGACACGGCCGGCGACGGGTTCTTCGTGACGTTCGAGCGGTCGGCGCCGGCGTTTGGATGCGCGACGGCCGTCGTCCGCCACGTCCGTGATCTCGGCCTCAGCGTCCGTGCCGGCGTGCATACCGGCGAATGTGACCTCGTCGGCGAGAAGCCGAGCGGGATCGCGGTCGTGATCGGCGCCAGGGTTGCAGCGCTTGCCGGCCCGGGCCAGGTGCTCGCCACCCGCACCGTCAAGGACCTCGTCGCCGGTTCAGGCATCGTCTTCGAAGACGCCGGCTCCTACGAGCTCAAGGGCGTTCCGGGGAGATGGGAGCTGTGCCGCCTTCCGGATGACGATGCCGGCGCGTCACCGGCCTGAACGAGCGCGCACGCGGATGCGACCACGCGGCTCGGTGAGTCCGATCCCACCAGGTCGCCGCGATTTCACTGCTGGCGGTGCCGATCTACGCCATCGTGGGAGTCGATCAGCCACCAAACGACGGCGTGGATCGGTTCGAAGGCGGGATGGTAAAACGTCGGAGACCTTCCCGAGCGAAGACGCTGCTCGAGCAGCGATCGAACGCCGCGTGTAGCCGCGTCGCGCTCGTCGTTCGCCTCCTGGAGCGGCGCGTGAGGCGCGAGGCCGCCGGCGCTAACGCAGAGGCGTCGTGGGTACCTGAAATTCCTTTAAGGGAAACCGCCACATTCTTTGCGCTGGTTGATGCACTTCAAAGAACCTCCCAGCGAGTGCGTGACTGGCGACGGGACGGGTACGCCCCACCCATCCCCACCCAGGAGGTCCGGCATGAGCGCCCCCACCGAAGCGGCCCGTCTGAGACTCGTCCGTCTGATCGCCTCCGTGGTGGTACTGGTCATCGTTGCTGTCATTCCCGGCCGTGCAACCGCGCTGGACATCGCCGGCGACGTCGCGCTGTCGGATGACGTGGCAAGTGCCGAAGTCACCACCGGTGCGGTCGAAGACACGGCCGGTGCGGTCGAAGACACCGCCGAGGACACGGCCGGTGCAGTCGAAGACACCGCCGGTGCGGTCGAAGACACCGCCGGTGCGGTCGAGGACACCGCTGGTGCGGTCGAGGACACCGCCGAGGACACGGCCGGTGCGGT